>JBFELD010000184.1:0-5679 GCA_041552375.1 Kiloniellaceae bacterium
ACTGCTTTTGGCGGTTTCCTGGTCGCCCAAATGGCCGCGCGACAGATGGTTCAGCGCGGCAGCGGCACCATCCTATTCACCGGCGCGTCGGCCAGCGTCAAGGGCTACGCCCAATCGGCGCCCTTCGCGATGGGCAAGTTCGCACTGCGCGGCCTGGCGCAGAGCATGGCGCGCGAGCTTCAGCCCCAGGGCCTGCACATCGGCCATGTCGTGATCGACGGTGCCATCGGGGCCTCGGAGCCCGACCGCCCGGACAGCCGCCTCGACCCCGATGCCATCGCGGATACTTACTTTCACCTCCACCGCCAGCACCGTTCGGCCTGGGCCTGGGAGGTCGAGCTCCGGCCCTGGGTCGAGACCTTTTGACCCGACATTCCGCGGGACTTGGGGGACCGGGCCCGTGATCGCCTGTCAGCGGCATCTCTTCGATATCCCGGAGGGCGTGACTTGGCTCAACTGCGCCCAGCACGCGCCGGCCACGAACGCGGTCTATCAAGCCGGCCTGCGCGGGCTCGAGCGCAAACGGCACCCCTGGACCCTCAGCGCCGAGCAGTATTACGCGGAGGTCGAGGCCCTGCGCCGGACCTTCGCGCGCCTTGTGAGCGCCCAGGCCGATGACGTCGCCTTCGTGCCCGCGGTCAGCTATGGCCTGGCTGTCGCCGCCAAAAACCTGGACCTACCGGCCGGTGGCCGGGTCCTGGTCCTGGCCAACCAGTTTCCCTCCAACGTCTATGCCTGGCGAGCGTTGGCAGCGCGCCATGACGGCGAGGTGGTGACCCTCGCGCGGCCGGTTGACGGTGACTGGACGCGTTGCATCGAAGCGGCCTTGGACGAGCGCACGGCGATCCTTGCCATCCCGCAGTTCCATTGGATGGACGGGACGCGTATCGATGTCGAACGGCTGGCGCCCCAGGTGCGTGCGGTGGGGGCGGCGCTGGTGCTCGATCTCTCGCAAAGCATGGGCGCGGTTCCCGCGGACCTGCCGGCTATCGATCCTGATTTCGCCGTCGCCGTCGGCTATAAGTGGTTGCTCGGCCCTTATCGCTTCACCTTCCTTTATGCCGCACCGCGGCGCCAGCGGGGAGAACCCCTGGAGCAAGCCTGGTCGAGCCGGGCCGACAGCGAGGACGGTAGCCGTCTTACCAACTATCGGGACGAGATGGCAGCCGGGGCGCGGCGTTACGACGTGGGGGAGCGCGGCGACTACCTGGCGGTGCCGATGGCGCAGGCGGCCT
Organism: Kiloniellaceae bacterium; assembly: GCA_041552375.1. Taxonomy (GTDB): domain Bacteria; phylum Pseudomonadota; class Alphaproteobacteria; order Kiloniellales; family Kiloniellaceae; genus JAJFGK01. The sequence goes on from JBFELD010000184.1 coordinate 1,236, forward strand.
TGGACCAGATCCTTGCGTGGGGCGTGGGCGAGATCAGCGACAGCCTGGCCCCTCTGGTTGCAGAGATCGCGTCGCAAGCCGAGGTACGTGGTATCGGGACGACCCCGGCGCCTTACCGTGCCCCGCATTTCATAGGTCTCAGGCTCGATCCGCCGCCACCACGCGATCTACCCCGGCGACTGGGGGAGGAGGGTCTCCATATCAGCCTGCGCGGCGAGACCTTGAGGGTGTCGCCGCACCTCTATAATGACAAGGCGGACATTGCGCGCCTGTTCGAGGGGCTGGACCGTCACCTGCGGTTATGATGGCCGGGCCGAGCAAGGCAGGAGAGGTCGTTCATGTGTGGACGCTATACCTTGACCACGCCGCTGGAGGGCATTCGCCAGGCCTTCGAGGTCGAGGCGGGGCTCAACCTGATGCCGCGCTACAACATTGCGCCGACCCAGGAGGTGGTGGCCGTTCGCGCCGCTGACGAGGGCCGGCGCCAACTGGTCCTGCTGCGCTGGGGCTTGGTGCCCGCTTGGGCCAAGGATCGCACGATCGCAAGCCGCTTGATCAACGCGCGGAGCGAGAGCGTCGCCGAAAAACCCTCCTTTCGCCAGGCCTTCGCCGCACGCCGCTGCCTGCTGCCGGCCGATGGCTTTTACGAGTGGCGCAAGGAAGGGGCCGCCAAGCAGCCCTATCGCATCACTCTGGCCGACGAGCAGGTCTTCGCTTTTGCCGGCCTGTGGGAGCACTGGCGCGATCCGGTGGCGGGAGAGGAACTGGAGACCTGCACCATCCTGACGACGGAGGCGCACCCGAGCATCGCCGAGATCCATCCACGTATGCCGGTCATCCTGCCGCAGGGCGACTACGACACCTGGCTCGATCGCGACAGCCCGCGCGATGGACTGCTGGAGATGCTGGGGCCCTATGTGGAAAAGCCGTTGAAGGCGGCTCGCGTGTCCCCGCGGGTCAACAAGGTCGTCAACGACGACCCGTCCCTTCTGGCCCCAGCCGAGGACGAGGCCGCGGGCGATACGCCCGCCGAGGACTCCAAGCCAACGCCTCCGGCGCAAGGCGAGTTGTTCTGATCGCTACTGATCGAACTCGTGGTGTTGGCCGTTCAGCGCGAAGCTATGCGGGTCACGGGTATCGAGCAGACAGGGCTGTTGCCGGCACGCCTCGTCCAAGTTGGCGAGTTGACCACAGCGAGGGCAATGCAGGGTGAGGTAAAGCGAGATCACCGGCGCCTGCTGGTCGCGTTGCTCGCAGGGGGCCGGCCAGGCCTCCTCCACCATGACCGGAACGGTCTCGGTGCATTCCTTTTCCTCGGCGTGATCCAAGAGCATCACCGGTTTGTTGCCTGAACGATTGGCGCTATCCATGGGTCCCTACCTGGTTCTTTGTTGGATAACCCTCATATTTCACTCGAAGATTGTTAACATTCCATGGAAGGCGGCCGCCCGTCGCCTTTGCGCGGGTGATCAAGGGATTCTGATCACCGCGATGGTGTCATCCCTGGTAGTCTCGTTCCCGACGAGTAAATCTGGCGGAGACCCGGCGATGACGCGACGCCGCTTGCTGATCGGTGTCATTCTGGCGCTTTTCTTCCTGCCGGGAATGGCGCGCGCGGCCGGTCCCTTGGTCACCGCGGGGTGGCTGAAGGAGCACTTGAGAGATCCCGGCCTTGTCATCCTCGACATCCGGGGCCGGCTCTCGAACACCACGCGCGCCGATTACCTGGCCGCCCACATCCCTGGCGCGGTTTACAGCGACTACCTATCGGCGGGATGGCGGCGGACGGTCGAGGGCGTGCCCGGGCAACTCCCTCCGCCCGAGGAGATCGAGGCCCTAATCGGGTCGTTGGGCATCGGCAACGAGACCCACGTCGTGATCGTCGCAGGCGCCCTCAGCGCCATCGACATGGCCTCGGCGACACGCGTCTATTGGACCTTCAAGGTCTATGGCCATGATGCCGTCTCGATCCTCGACGGCGGTTTTCGAGCCTGGCTCGCCGCGGCGCCCGAGTTGGTCGAGGCCGGACCGGTGGAGCGGGCGCCAGCACGCTTTCGCGCGCGCCTGCGCCCGGCGCTGCTGGCCGACCGGGCCGAGGTGGAGCGTGCCCTTGGTGAGGATGTGGCGCTCGTCGACAATCGTCCCCGGCCCTTTTTCGAAGGACGGGTGAAGCTTCCGTTCATCGAGGAAGCGGGAACCATCCCGGGCGCCAAAAACGTTCCGGAAGGCCGCCTGGTCGGCCAGGATGGCCACTTCGCCCCGCGTCAGACACTCGAGGCCCTGCACCGCAACCAAGGGCTCGAGAGCGGGCCGGCGATCACTTTTTGCAATACCGGGCACTGGGCCTCACTCGGATGGTTCGTGCAAAGCGAGATCCTTGGGCGCACGGCGGTCAAGCTCTATGACGGCTCGGTCGCCGATTGGGCCCTGGCCGGCGGATCGCTCCAAGAAGGGGTGGCCGAACCGTGAGCGCGCGAGAGGTGGATCAGGCGCGCGCGGGCAGCCGTTCGGGAGCGTTGAGCGCCGATCACGAAGCACCGGCGGCGGAGCCGCGGGTCGTCGTCCTGACCTTGCTTGGGCTGGCATTGAGCGCGGCCGTGCTGCTGATCGCCTTTTCCGGGCGCGAGTCGGCTCTTTTGCTCTTGGGAGCGGCGTTGGGTCTGGTGCTCTATCATGCCGCTTTCGGTTTCGCATCCTCTTGGCGCCGCTTTCTCTTTGCCCGCGAGGGTGCCGGCATTCGCGCCCAGATGCTGATGCTGGCCGTGGCCAGCGCGTTCTTCCTGCCGATACTGGCCGACGGCTCGCTCTTCGGCCGCCCGGTTGTCGGTGCCGTGGCGCCGGTGGGGGTGTCGGTCCTGGTCGGTGCCGCCCTTTTCGGCGTGGGTATGCAATTGGCCGGGGGCTGCGCTTCGGGCACGCTTTACGGTCTCGGCGGAGGATCCCTGGGCATGGCCGTCACGCTGGTCTTCTTCATGGCCGGCTCGGTCGTCGGCACGGCCCATCTGCCCTGGTGGCTGGCGGCGCCGAGCCTGGGGAGCATTTCGCTCGGCAAGGTGTTCGGCTGGGGTATGGCCCTAGTCCTACAGCTTGCGGTCCTCGCCATCATCTGGGGCGTCGTACTGTGGATTGAACGGCGGTTCGGTGAGACGGCGGCGGCGAAACCGGGTCGCGATCTGTCCGTGCCTTGGCGTCGTCGTGTGCTGCGGGGACCCTGGCCGCTTTACTGGGGTGGTTTGTGCTTGGCCTTGCTGAACGTTCTTACCTTGGCCATTGCCGGTCACCCTTGGACGGTCTCCTTCGGTTATACCCTCTGGGGGGCGAAGCTGGCTGCCGCCGGTGGCCTCGACATTGCCGCCTGGCCCTTCTGGACTTGGTCCTTCCCGAAAAAGGCATTGGCCGGATCGGTCTTCGAGAACAGCACCTCGCTGATGAACTTCGGCATCATTGCCGGGGCCCTGCTCGCTGCCGGTTTGGCCGGACGGTTCCGGCCCAAGCTCGCGTTCTCTTGGCGCCCGGTCCTCGCCGCCGCTCTCGGCGGGTTGTTGATGGGCTATGGCGCGCGCTTGGCCTTCGGCTGCAACATCGGCGCTTACTTCAGCGGCGTTGCCTCGGGAAGTTTGCATGGCTGGCTTTGGCTCGTCGCTGCCCTGGCGGGCACGTATCTCGGCGGACGGCTGCGGCCCTACTTCCGGCTTCCGTTGCTCTGAGTTGACAGGTGTCGGAAAAGCAGTAATGTGAACATTCATTCACATTTGGAGGCCATGCCGATGCGCCGCGGTGAGGCGACGAGACTGCGTTTGCAGCGAGTGGCTCTCGAGCTCTTTGTTGAAAAGGGCGTACGCGAGACGACCATTCGCGACATTGCCGCCGGGGCCGGCGTGGCCGAGGGCGCGCTCTATCGCCATTATGAGAGCAAGGAGGCCTTGGCGGAGGCCCTCTTCGACGAAAACTACACCGCCATGGCCAATGAGCTATCGCAGATTTCGGCGTCAGGCGGTGGCCTGCATCCAACGATCACCGAGATGGTCCGTTTCTTCTGCCGGTCCTTCGATCGGGATTGGGTGCTGTTCAGCTACCTGCTCCTCTCCCAGCATCGCCATCTGCGCCAGCGTCCAACAGACCGGCCAAGCCCGGCCAGCGTGCTGAAGGCCGCCATCGTGGAGGCCATGGTTCGAGGCGAGATCCCCGAGCGCGATCCGGACCTGTTGACGGCGATGGTCATGGGGATGGTGCTGCAACCGGCGGTCGCTCGCATCTATGGCCGACTCGAGGGTAAGCTTGCCGATCACGAGGAGGTGTTCGCGGCCGCCTGCTGGCGGGTTCTCGGCGCGACGTGACGGCCAGGCATCGTAAAGCCGTAAAAGAGCCACATTAGTAGACCACACCGACCTGAACTGCGGTGCGCGTACGCTCCATCGGTGCCGCCGATGCGTCAAGGCCGGGG
>JBFELD010000185.1:0-5643 GCA_041552375.1 Kiloniellaceae bacterium
AGCGGGCTGGGCACGTGGCGGGCCGCCCAGGCCAACGGCACGCAAGCGGACGAGACGTCCGTATCCTGGCTTCCGGTCCGCCAGGACTTCGTCGGCCGGGAGGATCTCATCCGGTTGGGCCGGTTGAGATGCCGCCTGGGGGACTTGCTGGAATCGGTGAGCACCGGACACGGGGCACAAACGCGCCCGCGGGATCTTGGTGATGCGGAGACCGAGCAAAGTCAGCGTAAGAAGGGGCGCGTGGAGCGTGACCCCATAACAGGTCAAATCGTTCGTAAGAGAGTCTAAGAATTGCGTAGTGATAGCAGCGAAAACACGGTGACGGCCAAGGTCGCGGTCAAGCCGATACGGCGTATCTTCAGCCATCCGGCAATCGTGATCGCGGCGCTGGCGGGCGCGGTGGCGGCGATCTTCCTGATGGATCGGTTCTTGCCGGACACTCTGGCCGTGCTCTTGATCGACCGGGACCGGGAAACCTATCCGCTAACGGTGCAGAACGTCATGTGGATGGTCTTCGCCATCGGCCTGGCGGAGTTGATGATCCGCTTGCGCGACGCCCTGCGTGAACGCGGCCAGCTGGTGCAGGGCTGGCTGCCAGAGGACGAGACGACGATCCTGCAAGGGCCGGAGCTGCGCCGCATCTACGCTGCCACCCGTCCCGCCGGCACCACTGGCCGAGCCGCCGCGCGCCGCCATCTGTTTCTGCCTCGCCTGATCCAGCGCGTCGTTACCCAGTTCCAGACCAACCGGTCCATCGAGCAGGCAAATGCCATTCTCAATTCCAGCATGGATCTCTTCATGCACGAGATCGACCTGCGCTATTCCATGGTGCGCTATGTTGTCTGGGCGATCCCGACGCTAGGGTTCATCGGCACCGTAATCGGCATCTCCCTGGCATTGGCGTTCGCCGGCCAAGCCGACCTACAAGATCCGCTGCTGCTGGCGGAGCTGACCAAGCGCCTGGCGGTGGCCTTCAACACGACCCTGCTTGCGCTCGTCATGTCGGCCGTCCTGGTCCTGATCCAACACTTGGTTCAAGCCTACGAGGAACAGGCCCTCAACGCCGCGGGACAATACTGTCTCGACAACCTGATCAACCGTCTCTACGTGGGGTAGGCGCCACCATGCATCGTGTGCGGCGCACATTTGGGGAGTTGAGCGTTTCCGCGCTCGATCTCTTCGCGTCCGCGCTCGGGGTCTTTATCCTCATCGCCATTTTGATGTTCCCCTACTATCTGCGCCAACCCTCGATCGAGGCCGGGCTGGCCGGCGCCCAGGCGGAGCTGTCCGCAGCGCAGGATTCGACCGTTGCCCTGCAAGAGCGCATTGCCGACCTCGTCGACCAACGCCTAGCCGCCGAAGCCCAGCAGACCACCGCGGCCGAAAAGCTACAGCGGCTTCGTCAAGCGCGGGCCGCCGCCTCCGACGAGCGCTCGCAACTCGAGGACACGCTCGGCCGCCGCCAGGCCGAGATGCGAGCCCTGGGCGAGAAGATGGCCCATCTCGCCATCCTCGATCTCGACCTCGTGTTCGTCATGGACACCACCGGCAGCATGCGCGACGAGTTGGAGGACATTCAGGCCAACCTGCGCGGCATCGTGCGGATCCTGTTCCGCCTGGCGCCAACGCTGCAGGTCGGATTCGTGGCCTATAAGGACAAGAAGGACGACTATCTGGTGCGATCCTTTCCCCTCGCCGAAATGAGCGAGACCAACCTCAACAGGATGCTGGGCTTCGTGAACTCGCTGGAGGCGAGCGGCGGCGGCGACCGGCCCGAGCCCGTCGATCTGGCCTTGAGCGAAGCCGTCGGCATGAATTGGCGCGACAAGGCGCACGGCAAGATCATCGTCATCACCGACGCCACCGTGCACAGCCGGAACCGGCAGCGGACGCTGCAAATGACGCGCGATTTCCGCGCCGTTCCGGCAACGGCCTTGCCGCGCAGCACCTCGTCGATCTTTACCGGCAACGATAAGGCAGCCGAGCAATTCCTGCGCGAGTTGGCCAAGATCGGCGGTGGCGACTTTTCGACCCATTCCGGGCAAATGCTGGAAAGCGTGCTGCTATCGGTCATCAACTGAGGCATCGGACGATGGCGAGAGAGGGAGAGATTTGAATGGTGCGTGCCTCCGGACATAAGACGAGGCTGGCCGAAGGTTGGATCATGGAGGGTCGCGACTCCGGCGGCGCCCCGGTTCGCCTGCGCTTCGCGGAAAATGAGCTGGCCGAGGCCGATCTCGGCTTGACTGTCGGACGCCACCCGGAGATCTGCGACCGGGCCATCGACGACCCCTCGGTCTCGCGACGTCACTTCCGGGTTCTGCTGCGCAACGGCCAGCTCTGCATCGAGGACCTGAACTCGCTGAACGGCACCCTCGTGGGCGAGCGCCTGTTGGCTCCCTACGAGGCCGAGGTCGTCGCACCCGGGCAAAGCGTCATCCTGGGCCAAGTGGCGCTGAGCATCCGGGAGCTTGATTCGTAAGGGCGGAGCGGCATGCGGCGACCGAACAGAGAGATTTCGATCTTCACTTTGTCGGCCCTCGACATCCTGGCCATGGCGACCGGCACTTTCGTGCTCATCGTCGTCATCCTGATGCCCTACTATCGCAAGACCTTCCACGCCCACGCCGAGATCGAGGGCGTGCGCGCATCGACCTCGGACATCGTCTCACAGGTGGAGACGCTGGAGGAGGAACTGGCCGCCGAGACCGCCCGCCTTGCCGCGGCGCGCGATGCGGCGGCGCGCCTCAACGCCGAGGCCAAGACCCTGGAAAGCGAGATCACACTGGAGGAGCGCCAGGCCCTGCAGACGCAATCCCTGGCCGACGACTATGCCAAGCGGGTGGCCGAGATGCAGTCGGTCATCGACCAGGAGGTGACCAAGAAGATGGACCTCATCTTCGTAATCGACACCACCCGCTCCATGGGCCCGTCTTTGCGCGAGCTCGCCCGATCGATGCGCTCCATCGTGCGAATCCTGGAGCGGATGGTTCCCTCGCTGCGCATCGGCATCGTCTCCTACCGGGATCGGGACACCGGCTTGCCGCCGATCATGGCCTTGAACCTGACACCGACGGACCGCTCCCTGGCCCGCGTCCTGACCTTCGTCAAGAACCTGGATATCTCTCCGCGGCCGAGCAAGACGCCGCAGGAGGACGTGCTCTTGGGATTGAACCGGGCCTTCGCCATGAGCCTCAGGCCCGAGGCCAAGCAGACCATCATCGTCATGGGCGATGCGGCCGAGCATCTCGCAGATCAACGCCAGACCCTCAGCCGGATCCGCAACTTCACCCTGGCCAACAAGAACCGCAACGTCTCGGCTCTGTTCGTCACCACCCCGGCCTATCTGCGCTACGGCTACCGTGACAGGGAGTTTTTTCAGGCCATGGCGTCGGCCGGGTCCGGTGCTTTCAATGACCACTCGGGACAGATGGTCGAAAGCGTGTTGCTGTCCGTGTTGATCGAGTAAGCGTCCCGTCAGGCGACGCGAACCTCGGGCCCGCGGACGAACTCGCCGACGAGTTTCGCCGCCATGGCCGATTTACGGACCGCAGAGGTGTGGTGCAAGGTCACCCGCATCGCCGGCAGGGGCGGGAAACCATCGTCCGCCTCCAGGATCCGCATGTCATCCCCGACCGACGACAACGGCAGGGCGGTCACCGCCAGTCCGGCCGATACCGCCGCGCCAAGCCCGGAAAGGTTGATGCTGTTGTAAGTGACCCGCCAGCGCCGGTTCCAATTGTCCAACGCCTCCAGCGCGGCAATCCGATACCGGCACCCCTCGGCGAAAAGAGCCAGCGGGAGCGGATCCATCTCATGCGCGCAGCCGTTGTGGGCCGTGCCCCAGACCAGTGGTTCCTCGCGCACAAGCAAGCCGCTCGGGCGTCCGGGATGCTGGGTCACCATGGCAAGATCGAGGTCACCCTTGTCCAGCAGGTCCAGCAATGTCCAGCTTCTATCGCAGTGGATTTCCAGCTCGACATCAGGATAGTGGTGGCCGAAGCGCGAGAGCACGTCCGGCAACACATAGCTGGCAACGTCCGATACTCCTAAGCGGACAGGACCGATCTCCTCCCTCGCACTGACCGCCGCCATCGCCTCCTCGCTGAGCGACAACATGCGCCGCGCATAGCCGACAAGCTGGGCGCCCGCATCGGTCAACTCCACCGTGCGCCCCTTGCGCCGAAACAGCGAGCGGCCGATGATCGCCTCGAGACGACGAATCTGCATGCTGACCGCCGACTGCACGCGATTCAAACGCCGCCCAGCCCGTGTGAAAGAACCACTTTCCGTCACCTCCAAAAAGGTGCGCAGAAGCTCGAGGTCTAGAATCTCAGCCATGACCGCTCTCTCCTCGTCTCCGTCCGCTGGGTCTCCGTCCGCTGGCCCTGCTCGCGCTCAATTATCAACGTTTGTGATACCAGGTATTAAAACTATTCGTTGGACCCATTATAATCGCATTGATAGGTTGAATCCAGCCCTATGTTGGTATTGTTTACTCATAGTTGCTTACTCTCAGTGCTTGCTCGTTTGCCTTGTCGGGCGCGAAAAAGGTGGAATCTTAGGATTTTATCCAGACTTACCGTAGGTCGCGTCGGGGCAAGTATCTAAACACGGCGGACCCCGCCGAAACAATGGGTGCGATGGAACCATGGCGAGCGAATTGGTCCTACTCGAGGTGGAGAACGGTATCGCTTGGGTGACGCTCAACCGGCCAAAGGCATTGAATGCACTGAGCCCGGAGCTGCTGCGTCATCTGTTGGCTGCGATCGAGATGTTGGGCGAAGACGACGACGTCGACGCCCTGGTCTTGATGGGCGCGGGCGGCAAGGCGTTTTCCGCCGGCGCCGACATCAAGGTCTTGAACGCGTCCTCCCCCGGCGAGGTCCGCGACTACGCGCAGTTGGCGATCGCGATCACCCGAAAGATAGAGACCCTGGGAAAAATCAGCATCGCGGCCATCGACGGCATCGCCGCCGGGGGCGGCCTCGAGATCGCGGAGGCCTGCATGATCCGCATCGCGACGAAAGGGTCGCGTCCGGGCCACCCCGAAGTCCACATTGCCGCGGTCGCCGGCTGGGGCGGCATGACCCGTCTACCCAGGCTCATCGGCCGCGGGCGCGCCGCCGAGCTGCTGCTGACCGGGGAGATGATCGACGCTGAAAGGGCGCTCGAGTAGGGTGTCGTCAGCCGCGTGGTGGAAAGGGACAGCCTGCGCGACGAAGTTCGGCACATGGTCGCCCGCATACCGACCCATTACCGCGACGCGGTCGCCTTGACCTGGGAGGGCCTGCACCGGGGTGCCGACTTGCCGCTCGATGCCTCCACGGCCCTCGGTGCCGACTGCTTCGCGCTGGCCGCATCGTCGGAGGATTTCAGGCATGGGACACGCGCGTTCATTGAGAAGAAACATCGTCGGGACGCGGAGTGAGCGTGCTTGCGACCGTGTTGTCCTTCCGGGTTCGAGTTCCCGCGACAGCCAAACCCAGGCCTTTGGCCACGGTGCCGGTTCCGCGGGTTGCCGTCTGCCACCGAGCGAAGAGAGGCGAGGTTTCCTGAGTGTGTCGCGTGCGTAACGCTTCGTGCTCGGTGGCAGGCGCGCCTTCTTGCCAGGACTCAAATCACGGCGAGGCCGCGTCAAGG
>JBFELD010000186.1:0-5640 GCA_041552375.1 Kiloniellaceae bacterium
CGGCCTGTTCGGCCAGCGACTTGAAGGTCTCCGGGTCGCGGATGGCCAGATCGGAGAGGATCTTGCGGTCGAGCTCGATGCCGGCGCGCTTGATGCCGTTCATGAACTGCGAATAGGTGAGGCCGTGCAGGCGCGCGGCGGCATTGATCCGTTGGATCCAGAGGCTGCGGAAGTTGCGCTTTTTGGCGCGCCGATCCCGATAGGCGTACTGAAGGCCTTTCTCGACCCGCTCCACGGCGACCCGATAAACGTTCTTGCCCCGGCCGCGATAGCCCTTGGCGAGCTTGACGACCTTCTTGTGACGGGCGCGGGCGGTCACGCCCCGTTTGACGCGAGCCATCTCTCGGACTCCTCTAAGGTCAGGCGTTGGGAATGAAGTAGCGCTTGACGATCTTAGCGTCGGAAGCGGAGAGAATGGTCGTGCCGCGGGCGCTGCGGATCATTTTCTGAGGCCGTTTGCGCATTCCGTGGCGCTTGTAGGCGTGGTTCATGCGAACCTTGCCGGTCGCGGTCAGGCGAAAGCGTTTCTTGGCGCCCGACTTGCTCTTCATCTTGGGCATTTCGCATCCTTTCTCGACAGCAGATCAAGACGCTTTCGAGCGGCTGGGCATGCCCGTTTCGCCGCACCGCTCGTTGCTTGGAACGGGGGGTTATAGCCCCCGCTCTCCGCCCGCGCAAGAGGGGGCGCTCGGAGTAGGCCGATCAATTGGCTTTAGAATCTAACGCGGAGCCATGACCATGATCATCTGGCGGCCTTCGAGCCTGGGGAACTGCTCGACCTTGGCCTTCTCGACGAAGGCTTCCTCGACCTTCTTGAGAACAGCCAAACCCAGCTCTTGGTGGGCCATCTCACGGCCGCGAAAGCGCATGGTCACCTTTACCTTGTCACCCTCCTCCAAGAAGCGATCGATCGATCGCATCTTCACATCGTAGTCGTGGCTGTCGATGTTGGGGCGCATCTTTATTTCTTTGATATCGATGACCTTTTGCCGCTTGCGCGCTTCGTTCTTTTTCTTCTGCGCTTCATACTTGTAGCGACCATAATCGAGGATCTTGCACACCGGCGGATCGGCATGCGGCGAAATCTCGACCAGATCGAGGCCCGCATTCATTGCCCTTTCAAGTGCATCCGGTGTGGCGACAACTCCAACATTCTCTCCTTCCGCATCGATCAATCGAACGGTGGCTGTCGCGATATCTTCGTTGACGCGCGGCCCATCGCGGGACGGCGCCTGATTCATAGGTGGCCGGGCTATCTCCTCCTCCTCAATATCCCTACTCGGGCAAGCACAACGTCCGTTCCTTGTCCGTGGTGCGCCCCTCGATTCCCCTCAAGTCTCAGCTCCCGTCGGGGGAGCCGCCTGCTGCTTGATCCTAGCAACGGCATCGTCCAGTGCAAGGAACTCCTGCTCCTTGCTGCCTAGGTGGCGCAGGGCCACCGTGCCCTCCTCCGCCTCTCTGCGTCCGGCCACGGCGATGATCGGCACCTTGGCCAGGCTGTGTTCGCGGACCTTATAATTGATCTTCTCGTTGCGCAGGTCAATTTCCGTTCGGATGCCGGCCTCCAGGAAGCGCCGCTCGATCTCGCCGGCATAGGCATCCGCATCGGAGGTGATCGTCGCCACCACCGCCTGAACAGGGGCCAGCCAGAGCGGAAAGCGCCCGGCATACTGCTCGATCATGATGGCGAGGAAGCGCTCGAAAGAGCCGAGGATGGCGCGATGCAGCATGACCGGGCGGTGCTTTTGCCCATCCTCGCCGACATAGGACGCATCCAGGCGCTCGGGCATGACGAAATCCACCTGATGGGTTCCACACTGCCACTCGCGGCCGATCGCATCGGTCAGGACGAACTCGAGCTTGGGGCCATAGAAGGCGCCTTCGCCGGGGTTCATTTCGTAGTCCAGTCCGGTCGCCTCGATTGCATCCTTGAGTGCCTCTTCGGCCTTGTCCCAGGTCTCGTCCGAGCCCGCGCGCACCGGCGGCCGGTCGGCGAACTTGACGGTCACCTCGGGAAAGCCCAGGTCGGCGTAAATCGATTTCAGCAGCTTGCAGAAGATTACGGTCTCGGCGTTGATCTGCTCGGGCGTGCAGAAAATGTGCGCGTCGTCCTGGGTGAAGGCACGCACGCGCATCAAGCCGTGCAGCGCGCCCGACGGCTCGTTGCGATGGCACGAGCCGAATTCGGCCATGCGCAGAGGCAGGTCGCGATAGCTTTTGATCCCCTGCTTGAAGACCTGCACGTGGGCCGGACAGTTCATCGGCTTGACCGCCAGCATGCGCGCCTCGGATTCGGCGATGAACATGTGCTCCTGGAACTTCTCCCAGTGGCCCGAGGCTTCCCAGAGTGCGCGGTCGATGAGTTGCGGTGTCTTGACCTCGACATAGTCGGCCGCCTCCAAGCGCCGGCGCATGTAGCTCTCGACCACGCGGTAGAGTGTCCAACCCTTTGGATGCCAGAAGACCGAGCCCACGGCCTCTTCTTGTTGATGAAAGAGCCCCATCTCGCGGCCAATGCGGCGGTGGTCGCGCTTTTCGGCCTCCTCGAGCATGGTCAGATAGGCCTTGAGCTGCTTGGCGTCCTCCCAGCATGTGCCGTAGACCCGCTGCAGCTGCTCGTTCCGGGCATCGCCGCGCCAATAGGCGCCCGAAAGCTTGGTCAGCTTGAAGGCGTGCCCCAGCTTGCCGGTCGAGGGCAGGTGGGGCCCGAGGCAGAGATCGAGCCAGTCGCCCTGACGGTAGATCGTGATCTCCGCGTCCTCGGGCAGGCTTTCGATGTGCTCGGCCTTATAGGCCTCGCCAATCGAAGCGAAATAGTCGATTGCCCGCTGACGCTCCCAGACCTCGCGCGCGATCGGCTCGTCGCGGTCGACGATCTCATGCATGCGCTCTTCGATCTTCTCCAAGTCCTCGGGCGTGAAGGGTTCCGCGCGGGCGAAGTCGTAATAAAAACCGTTCTCGATCGCCGGGCCGAAGGTCACCTGCAGGTCGGAATAAAGCTCCTTTGCCGCCTCGGCCAGCACGTGGGCGCAGTCATGGCGTAACAGCTCGAGCGTCGCCGCGTGCCCCTTGGTCACGATCTCGACCGATGCATCCTCGTCGATCTCCCGCGCCAAATCGCGTAGCGCGCCGTTCACAACGATCGCCAGAGCGGCCTTGGCGAGCCCGGGGCCGATGTCCGAGGCCACCGTGGCCCCGGTGACAGGGCCGCCGTAACGACGTTCGGTGCCGTCGGGCAGCGTTATCGCAACCATGAAACCGTCCTGCCAATCAAGCTTGATAGGGAAACGTCGTCCAGGGGCGCTCGTTCGAGCGCCGCCGACTTTAGAATGAATGAAGGCACTGTCAAGGCTATGCCTGGAGCAGCTCGCCGTAGATCCGCAGCGTCCCCTCGATGGTCTGCTTGCGGTCGTAGAACTTGCGTGCCTGGAAGATGGAATTGACGTTCAGGCGCTGGCGTTCGATCGACGACAGACAGAGCGCATGCCGCAGCGCCGCGGCCAAGGTGTCGCTCGCACCGGGCGAAACGAGAAGCCCGGTCTCACCATCGCTGATCTGTTCGGCGGCTCCCCCGACGTCGGCGGCGATCGCCGGGCGCCCCATGGCCTGAGCCTCGGCCAGAAGACGATGAAAGCCGACGGCCTCGCCTCCCGGGATGACCACGACGTCGGCCAACTTCAAGGCCGCCGCCATGTCGCGGCAGGGCTCGGCCAGGAAAACCCGACCAGCCGGGCCGGAGCGGGCGATGTCGGTTTTGACGGCGCTCAGGTCAGTGTCCAGCGCTTCTTCGTAGCGCGGCACCAGGGCGCAGATGTAGGGCAAATCAGCGACCGCATCGAGGGCGGTGAAAAGGGCGCGCCGGCCGTCGCTCAGAGCCGGCACCAAGATCACCGCGTGATCGTCGGGAAGCTGCCAGGCGCGGGCCAGCGCGATCACCCGCTGGCCGCTGATCCCGGTGGGATCGAAGGCGGCGAGATCCACACCGTCGCGAACCAGGCGCAGGCGTTCGGCCGGTACTTTCAGATCGTGCTGCAGGTGGTCCGCGACAATCTGTGACGTCGCGGTGACGAGCCCGGCGCTGGCCAGGGCCGATCGACGCCGACCGTCCAGCGCCCAGGAGGCGTCGAAGGGCCGATGCGCCGTGACCAGAAGAGGGACGCCGGCCTCCTCGGCCGCGGGCGCGACCGCGCTGAGCGATTGCTCGTCGTGGACATGCACCAGGCCCACCTCCTGCTCACGCAACAGCTTTGCGATCTGAGCCGCGTTGGCCCGTACCTTGCGGGCCTTGCTCTCGAGCGGCAGGGCGGCGAAAAGCGCGCCCCGGCGGGCGATCTCGTGGGCGAGGCCACTGTCCTCGGCCGCGACCACTACCGACGTACCGACGGCGGTCAGTGCTTCGGCGAGCAGCAGGACGTGATCGAGCTCGGGCCCGGGAGACAGGCGGCGCAATGCCAGCATCAGGCCGGCGGGCGTTCCGTCGCGAGTGGTAAGCACGGGTCTGGGTACCTGTCTTATCATGACTCCGGCCAATGGCCTGATCGGCCGTGACCGACCGGATCAATAGCCGAATCCAGAAGTTTTGCAACGGGAGCCTTGTCCGCGCATATTTGACGGCCAGACACCAACCCCTAGCGGACCACGGACCGATGAGCGAATCGACGCGCGGCGGGCCCCCCGTCCCCGCCTTTCTCGAGTTGACGGACCTGCCCGGCGAGCGCATCGCCTATCACCTTATTCCGGCGACCACGCCGGGCCGCCCTGGGTTGATATTCCTCGGCGGCTTCATGTCCGATATGACCGGAACCAAGGCGACCGCCTTGCAGGCCTACGCCGAGCAGTGCGGCCAGGCCTTCCTGCGCTTTGACTATCGTGGCCATGGCGACTCCTCTGGGTTGTTCGAGGAGGGCACCATCGGTGCCTGGGCAGCCGACGCGACCCGGGCCCTCGACGAGCTGACCGAAGGTCCGCAGATCCTGATCGGCTCCTCAATGGGGGGATGGGTCGCGCTTCTCCTGGCCTTGGCCCGGCCCGAGCGCGTGGCCGGCCTGGTCGGCATCGCCGCCGCGCCCGACTTCACCGAGTGCATGTGGGAGAGCTTTTCCGAGGAGGCCCGGCAAGCCATCACCACCGAGGGGCGCTGGGCGGTGGCGTCGGACTACAGTGAAGAGCCCTACATCATCACCCGCGCGCTGATCGAGGATGGCCGCGCGCAGTGCCTGCTGGATCGTCCCATCGAGCTTACCTGTCCGGTGCGCCTGCTGCAGGGCAGCGCCGATACGGACGTGCCCTGGAAGACGGCGATCCGCATCATGGAGCGCCTCACCTCGTCCGATGTCGAGGTCATCCTGGTCAAGGATGGCGATCATCGCCTGTCGGACGAGCAAGACCTGGCACGGCTCTTCGCCGTCCTCGACCGCTTGGCGCCTTGAGCGCCGGCGAGCGATCATACGATTTCGGCCTATTCACCTGCCGCCAGCAACGCCTCGAGGCCGGCCTTGTAGCCAGGATAAGTGAGGTTGATGCCGAGTTCCTCGTGCAGGCGCCGGTTCGAGACCCGTTTGTTGTCGAGATAGAAACTCTTTGCCATGTCGCTCAACGCCGCCTGCTCGACGGGCACCAAGGGCGGCGGCTCGCATCCGA
>JBFELD010000187.1:0-5638 GCA_041552375.1 Kiloniellaceae bacterium
CGGGCGCAATCTCGGGCCGATTTTACTTCCCCGCCGTCTCGTGCTACCGCAAGGCCTTGGACCTTGCCAGAAGGGCCTTCGCCCCTTCGATCCGGGAAAGCCACCATGACCGAGCCCAAATCCCTTTGCGTCTATTGCGCGGCATCGAACGACGTGAACCCGGCTTATCTCGATGCCGCGCGCGAGTTGGGGGCACTGGCCGCACGGCAAGGCATGCGCCTGGTCTTCGGTGCCGGCAGCGTCGGATTGATGGGCGCGCTCGCCGATGGCGCCCTCGGACAAGGCGGCGAGGTGATCGGGGTCATCCCTGAGCACCTCGAGCAACGCGAGCTGGGTCATCGCGGCATCGGCGATTACATCGTCGTCGGCTCGATGCACGACCGCAAACGGGTTATGTTCGAGCATGCCGACGCCTTCGCGATACTACCCGGTGGGCTTGGTACCCTCGATGAGGCTTTCGAGGTCATCACCTGGCGCCAGCTTGGTCTCCACGACAAGCCGATCTTCCTGGTCAACCTCAACGGCTTTTGGGACCCCCTGCTGGAGCTGATCGGGCACCTTCTCCAAAATCGCTTCTTGCATCAGGATCCGGCGCAGCTCTTCCGGGTGGTCGACGACCCGACCGCGTTGCTGGAGGCCGTCATCGCCGCCCCGGGCCCGGGGCCCAGCGCCGACAGCGCCCTGCTCTGAGGCACGCCCGCGACAAGCGCGAGAACAATTCACCGGTTGTCAGGTTGCACCGCGCATAAAGGCTGCTATCTTGCGCCGCAATTCGGCGGGCGCCGGCCCTCAAAGAAAAGTCCATCAGGTTTCAGTTTCATAGGCGGAGGACGAGGATGGCTAAGATCCAGGTCAAAAATCCGATTGTCGAGCTCGACGGCGACGAGATGACACGCATCATCTGGGCGATGATCAAGGACAAGCTCATTCACCCCTATCTCGACGTCGACCTGGACTATCACGACCTTTCGATCCAGAAGCGCGACGAGACCGACGACCAGATCACCATCGATGCCGCGGACGCCATCAAGCGCCATCGCGTCGGCGTCAAGTGCGCCACCATCACCCCCGACGAGGCGCGGGTGGAGGAGTTCGGCTTGAAGAAGATGTGGCGGTCACCCAATGGTACGATCCGCAACATCATCGGTGGCACGGTCTTCCGCCAGCCGATCATCGTCTCCAATGTGCCGCGCCTGGTGCCCGGCTGGACCCAGCCTATCGTGATCGGCCGTCATGCCTTCGGCGACCAATACCGCGCAACCGACTTCAAGGTCCCCGGCCCCGGCAAGCTGACCATGACCTTCGCACCGGCCGACGGTGGCGCCGCTCAGACCTTCGAGATCTTCGATTTCCCCGGATCCGGCATCGCCATGGGCATGTACAATCTGGACGAGTCGATTCGAGGTTTCGCCCGCGCCTGCTTCAACTATGGCCTGAACCTGGGCTGGCCGGTGTATCTCTCCACCAAGAACACCATCCTCAAAGCCTATGACGGCCGTTTCAAGGACCTCTTCCAAGAGGTTTTCGACGCTGAATTCAAGGCGGACTTCGAGGCCAAGGGCCTGGACTACGAACATCGCCTGATCGACGACATGGTTGCCTGCGCGATGAAGTGGACGGGCGGCTACGTTTGGGCTTGCAAGAACTATGACGGCGACGTTCAGTCCGACACCGTCGCCCAGGGCTTTGGATCGCTCGGGCTCATGACCTCGGTCCTGATGACCCCGGACGGCAAGACGATCGAGGCGGAAGCCGCGCACGGCACCGTGACCCGGCACTATCGTCTGCATCAGCAAGGCGAGAAGACCTCGACCAATCCCATCGCCTCCATCTTCGCCTGGACCCGCGGGCTTTACTTCCGCGGCACCTTCGATGAGACACCGGAGGTCGTCCGTTTCGCCGAGACTCTAGAGCGGGTTTGCATCGAGACCGTCGAGAGCGGGAAGATGACCAAGGACCTGGCACTTCTCATCTCACCCGATCAGCCCTGGCTGACCACCGAAGAATTCATGGCGGCGCTCGACGAAAACCTCGTCGCGGCCATGGCCTGACCCAAAACACGCTCCCCCGAAACACGCTCTAGGAGCCCAAATCGATGAAACGCCTTTTCCAACTCTTAGCCATAGGAACGATGCTCATGACTCTCTCCACGGCGCCTCAGGCGGCCGATGGGCCGGAAAACACGTTGGTGCTCGAGCTGGAGGACGGCACGGTTCTGATCGAACTTCTGCCGGAGCTCGCCCCCGATCACGTCGCGCGCATCAAGGAGCTGACCCGCGAAGGGTTCTACGATGGGATCGTGTTTCACCGGGTGATCGACGGCTTCATGGCGCAAACCGGCGACCCCACCGGCACCGGGCGCGGCGGCTCCAGCAAGCCTGACCTGAAGGCCGAGTTCTCGGCCGAACCCTTCGTGCGCGGCATCATCGGCATGGCTCGCACGCAGGCACCGAACAGCGCCAACTCCCAATGGTTCATCTGCCTCGACGACGCACGATTCCTCGACGAACAGTATACCGTCTGGGGCCGCGTCACCGCGGGAATGGAGTTCGTCGACATGATCGAAAAGGCGCCGGCCGGGCGCCAATCCGGCATGGTCGACGAGCCGGACAAGATCATCTCATTGAAGGTCCAGGCCGACGTCGCCAATTGATCCGGGCCAATTGATCCGGGCCGACTGATCTGGCTGTGCCGAGGCGCCCTCTCGGCCTCAGCCCGCGGCGAGGAGCTGCTCGATCGCCTCGATAGCCTTGTCCGCCGCGGCACCGTCGGGCCCGCCGGCTTGGGCCATATCTGCCCGCCCGCCACCGCCCGAGCCGCCGAGCGCACGAGAGCCGGCGCGAA
Organism: Kiloniellaceae bacterium; assembly: GCA_041552375.1. Lineage (GTDB taxonomy): Bacteria > Pseudomonadota > Alphaproteobacteria > Kiloniellales > Kiloniellaceae > JAJFGK01. Next base: position 2,845 of record JBFELD010000187.1, read on the forward strand.
CCAGCTCCACGGCGTCGTAGCGCGCGGTCAGATCCTCGGTAACCGCAACGACCAGGGAGGCCTTGCCGTCGTTGCTTGCAACCAGCGCGACGACACCGCTACCAACTTGCTTTTTTAGCTCGTCGGCCATGGGTTTCAGATCCTTTGGCGGCACATCGCGCAATGATCGCGCGGCGAAATTCACACCGTCCACCTGACGCACCGCCGGACTGTCAGCCGCTTCGCCGGTCGCCAATCGGCGGCGGAGGTCCACGTTGTCGCGCTCCAGCTTACGTCGCTCTTCGACCAGCTGAGTGACGCGCGCGGGCAGATCCGCCGGCGCCGCCTTGACTGCCGCCGCCGCGTCCTGGAGCAGACGCTCTTGCTCGTCGACGTAGTCGAGCGCCGCCCGGCCGGCCACCGCGTCGATCCGCCGCACACCGGCAGCAAGCGCGCCCTCGGAAACGATCTTGAGAAAGCCGATATCACCAACCCGCGTCACGTGGGTGCCACCGCAAAGCTCGGTCGAGTAGTGCCCGCCCGCCTTGCTCGGCTCATCTCCGCCCATGGAGACGACCCTGACCTCCTCGCCGTACTTTTCCCCGAAGAGCGCAAGCGCGCCTTCTTCTACCGCCCGCTCGGGCGTCATGAAACGGGTCAAAACGAGAGCGTTGTCACGGATGTGCCGGTTCACATCAGCCTCGATGGCGACGAGATCGTCCCGGCTCAAGGCCTTCGGATGACTGAAATCGAAACGCAACCGGTCCGGCGCCACCAGTGAGCCCTTCTGGGTCACGTGCTCGCCCAAACGCCGCCGCAAGGCTTCATGCAGTAAGTGGGTCGCAGAGTGGTGGGCGCGCAGGTCGGCGCGCCGGGCGCCGTCGACCCACAGCTCCACCATATCACCGAGGGCGATTTCGCCACGGGTGACCGTTGCCATGTGCACATGAAGCGTGCCGAGCTTCTTTTGCGTATCGGTCACGCTCAGCTCGGCGCCGTCGGCGGTCACGATGGTCCCGGTATCGCCCATCTGTCCACCCGACTCGCCATAGAAGGGGGTCTGGTTGACCAGAACCTCCACCTCCTCTCCGGCTGAGGTCCGCTCCACGCTCTCGCCGCCACGCACCAACGCCACGACCGTTCCTTCAGCGCTCTCGGTCTGGTAGCCGAGAAACTCTGTCGCCCCGACCTTTTCCTGCAGCTCGAACCAAAGCGCGTCCGTGGCCGCCTCGCCGGAGCCGGCCCAGGCCTTGCGCGCGGCTGCGCGCTGGCGTTCCATGGCCGTCTCGAAGCCGGCAATATCGACGCCGCGGCCTTGGCCGCGCAGGATGTCTTGAGTGAGGTCGAGGGGAAAGCCGTAAGTGTCGTAAAGCTTGAAGGCCACCTCACCGTCCAGCCCCCGGCCGTCGCCGAGCTTTCCGGTTTCCTCCTCCAGCAGCTTCAACCCGCGGCCCAAGGTCTCCTTGAACCGCCCCTCCTCCAACTTCAGGGTCTCGGCAATCAGCGCCTCCGCCCGCCGTAACTCCGCAAAAGCCTCGCCCATCATGGCGACCAACGTCGGAACCAACCGCCAGACGAGCGGCTCCTTGCCGCCGAGCTTGTGGGCATGGCGCATGGCCCTGCGCATAATGCGGCGAAGCACATAGCCCCGCCCCTCGTTCGATGGCAAAACCCCATCGGCGATGAGGAAAGCGCTGGCCCGCAAATGATCGGCGATGACGCGGTGAGAGACTTTGTGCGGCCCGTCGGGATCCTGCCCGGAGGCCTCGGCCGAGGCCTCGATGATCGCCCGCATGAGATCGGTATCGTAGTTGTCGTGCTTACCCTGCATGACGGCAGCGATGCGCTCCAGCCCCATACCGGTGTCGATCGAGGGCCGCGGCAGATCGATACGCTTGCCCGGCTCGAGCTGCTCGTACTGCATGAAGACCAGGTTCCAGATCTCGACGAAACGGTCCCCGTCCTCGTCCGGGCTGCCTGGAGGTCCGCCCGCCATCTGGGGCCCATGATCGTAAAAGATCTCCGAGCACGGACCGCAAGGGCCGGTATCACCCATGGCCCAGAAATTATCCGACGTCGCGATGCGCAAGATCCTCTCATCGGGCAGGCCCGCGATCTTCCGCCACAGAGCCGCGGCATCGTCGTCCTCGGCGTAAACCGTCACCATGAGACGGTCCTTGGCCAATCCGAACTCCTTGGTCACCAAGGTCCAAGCAAGCTCGATCGCCAACTCCTTGAAATAGTCGCCGAAGGAGAAGTTACCCAGCATCTCGAAGAAGGTGTGATGTCGGGCCGTATAGCCGACATTTTCCAGATCGTTGTGCTTGCCGCCGGCGCGCACGCATTTCTGTGAGGTAACGGCGCGCTGATATGCGCGGTTCTCCTGACCCGTGAAAACGTTCTTGAACTGCACCATCCCGGCGTTGGTGAACAGCAACGTCGGATCATTACGCGGAACCAACGGCGAAGAGGCCACGATTTCATGATCGTGGCGCGCAAAGAAATCGAGAAAAGCGGTGCGGATCTCGTTCGCCGTCGGCATTTTGCTCTCCGGGTCTCAAACCTCCGGCCTATATATGCCGCCGCCGCCCGCAAGACCAGTCCCGAGTGCGCGCGGCAAGCGCTTTGCAGTCGTCCGCCGAACCTGTTAAAGGAAACGGACGATGGCGCGGAGCGGATTGTCCGTTTGGCCACGCCGGACGTCGACAACCGATTTCACGACCAAGGAACTCCGGATCCCAAGTCCAGTTGACCACATCGAACGGAGAGAGAGTTTTGCCTTTTCTGTCCCCTTCAGCGAGCCGCCTGGCCGCTC
>JBFELD010000188.1:0-5621 GCA_041552375.1 Kiloniellaceae bacterium
AGATGGGTGCCAGCACCTGCGTGGCCTGTGGCGAGTGCGTGCAGGCCTGCCCGACGGGGGCGTTGATGCCGGCCAGCCTACTCGACGAGGACGGCCAGCGCGTCGTCTACCCCGAGCGCGAGGTGGAGACGCTCTGCCCCTTCTGTGGCGTCGGCTGCCAGACCCGCGTGCAGGTCGCGGACGAGAAGATCATCGCGGTCGATGGAAAGGCGGGCCCGGCCAACGAGAACCGGCTCTGCGTCAAGGGTCGCTTCGGCTACGATTACATCAGCCATCCCGGCCGTCTGACCCGGCCGCTGATCCGGCGCGAGGACGTTCCCAAGGACGCGGCCATGAATCTGGCCGGGGACGATTGGCGCCAGGTCTTCCGCGAAGCCACCTGGGAGGAGGCGTTGGAGCGCGCGGTCTCGGGCTTGAAGACAGTCCTCGATCGCGACGGCCCGCCGGCGCTGGCCGGCTTCGGCTCGGCCAAATGCTCCAACGAGGAGGCCTATCTGTTCCAGAAACTCGTGCGCACGGGCTTTCGCTCCAACAACGTCGACCACTGCACGCGCCTTTGCCACGCCTCCTCGGTCGCGGCGCTGATGGAGTGCATCGGCTCGGGCGCGGTGACGGCCCCCTTCACGGCGGCGGGCGATGCGGAGTGCATTCTCGTGATCGGCGCGCGGCCGGCGCAGAACCACCCGGTGGCGGCGACCTACCTGAAGCAGGCGGCCAAACGGGGCGCGACCTTGATCGTTGCCGACCCACGGCGCCAGGGGCTCTCGCGCCATGCCACCCATCACCTGCAGTTCAAACCGGGCAGCGACGTGGCCCTTCTGAATGCCATGATTCACACCATCGTCGAGGAAGAACTCCACGACCGTCAGTACGTGGAGGCCCACACCGAGGGCTTCGATGCGCTGAAGGCAGCGATCGCCGGTTTCTCGCCGGAAGCGATGGCCGCGCACTGCGGGATCGAGGCCGGGACTATCCGCGAGGTGGCCCGCACCTTCGCGCGCTCGCGAGCCTCGATCGTCTTCTGGGGCATGGGTATCTCTCAGCACACGCACGGCACCGACAACGCACGTTGCCTGATCACGCTGTGCCTGATCACCGGTCAGGTCGGGCGTCCGGGCGCGGGGCTGCACCCCTTGCGGGGACAGAACAACGTGCAGGGCGCATCGGACGCCGGGCTGATCCCAATGGTCTTTCCCGACTACCGGCCTGTCGGCAAGGCCGAATTCCGCGACCCGCTGGCCGAGTTCTGGGGCGCGGAGCTGGATCCCCAGGGCGGTCTCACGGTGGTCGAGATCGTGCATGCCATCCACGACGCGCAGATCAAGGCTATGTACATCTTGGGCGAGAACCCGGCCATGTCGGACCCGGACCAGAGCCACGCCCGAGAGGCCCTGGCCAAGCTCGAGCACCTGGTGGTGCAGGACATCTTCCTGACCGAGACGGCCTGGCAGGCGGATGTGGTGCTGCCGGCCTCGGCCCATGCCGAGAAAGCCGGCACCTTCACCAATACCAACCGGCAGGTTCAACTGGCCCGCCCGGTGCTCAGGCCCCCCGGCGAGGCGCGCCAGGACTGGGAGCTGATCCAGGAGATCGCCCGTCGTCTTGGTCTTGATTGGGATTACGACGGGCCGGCGTCGGTCTTTGCCGAGATGAAGCAGGTCATGCCCTCCCTCGACAACATCACCTGGGAGCGGTTGGAGCGCGAGGACGCGGTCACCTACCCCTGCGACGATCCCGGCCGGCCCGGCAACGAAATCATCTTCGGCGAAGGTTTCCCCACGGCAAGCGGACGCGGACGCATCGTCCCGGCCGGACTGGAGTCACCGGACGAGCTGCCGGACGAGGACTATCCGCTGGTCCTGACAACCGGACGCCTGCTCGAGCACTGGCACACCGGCGCGATGACCCGGCGGGCCAGCGTCCTCGACGCGCTCGAGCCCGAAGCCGCGGTGTCGGTGGCACCACAGGATCTGGACCGCCTGAGGCTCGCCCCGGGCGATTGGGTACGTCTGGCCACCCGGCGCGGTGCCGTCACCCTCAAGGTCCGCCGCGATACCGACTTGCCCGAAGGGCTTGTCTTCCTGCCCTTCTGCTTTACCGAAGCGGCCGCCAACCTGCTCACCAACCCGAAGCTCGACCCCTTCGGCAAGATCCCCGAGTTCAAGTTCTGCGCCGCCAAGATGGAGCCGACCGAGGCGCCCCGGCAGACGGCCGCGGAATAGGTCGAACGAGGGTTCAGATGGCCTGTGAGTGACGCGCGGTGGCCCGGCTGAGATAGCGGTCGAAGGCAGCGGCGGCAACGCGCACGAAGGGCCGGCCCGAAGGCGTGATGCGGACCCGCTCGCCGTCCAGGCGGACCAAGCCGTCGGCGGCCATCGGCCGCAAGCGCTCCATTTCCTCGTCAAAGCGCATGGCCAGCATGCCGAAGTCTCGGCGTACCGCGGCCAAGTCGACCTCACCGTCACACATCAGGCGCTCGATGACGGCGCGCCGCAAGTAGTCGTCACTCTTGAGGTGCACGCCGCGCACGCTCGCCAGGCGGCCACCGCGAATAGTCTCGGCATAGCGTCCGGTTGCCGGGTCGTTCTGGACGTAGCCTTCAGGCAGGCTGCCAATTGCCGAGACCCCGAGGCCGATCAGCGTCTCGGCCCGATCGGCCGTGTAGCCTTGGAAGTTCCGCCTCAGGCCGCCGCACCTGAGCGCCACGGCCAGGGGATCGTCCGGCCGGGCGAAGTGGTCCAGGCCGATCTGCTCGTAGCCCAGATCCAAGAGACGCGCGGCGGCGACCTCGAATTGACGGGCTCGTTCGAGGGCGCCCGGCAAGGCCGCCTCGTCGATCAAGCGCTGATGCTTCTTCATCCAAGGCACATGAGCATAGCCGAAAAGGGCAATACGATCCGGCGCCAGTCCCGCCGCCAGCTCGGCCGAGCGCGCAACTCCCTCCGCCGTCTGCCGCGGCAGGCCGTACATGAGGTCGAAGTTGATCGCCCCGATGTCCACGTCGCGTAGCAGCTCGACCGCGCGCGCCACCGTCTCGTACGGCTGTAGGCGGTTGACGGCCTCCTGCACCTCGCGGTCGAAATCCTGGACGCCGAGGCTGGCGCGCCCCACCCCGGCGGCGGCCAGCATAGCGGCGGTGGTACGGTCGAAATCTCGCGGATCGATCTCGACCGCCACCTCGCTCAAGTCGGTGATGTCGAAGTGGGCGCGCAAAGCCTCCATCAGCGTGAAAAAATCCTCCGCCGCCAGCATCGTCGGCGTACCGCCGCCCCAGTGAACCGCCGCCGCGCGCAAGCGCCCGGGGATGGCACCGGCGACCAGCTCGATCTCGCGCCGCAGGTCGCCGGCATATTGCGCCACCGGTTCGGGGCGCCGTGCCACCTTGGTGTGGCAGCCGCAGTACCAGCACATCTCCCGGCAAAAGGGTACGTGAAGATAGAGCGAAACCGGCGTACCCGGGGTCAGGCGCGCCAACCAGTCACGGTAGGTGCTCTCGCCCACATCGGGTGTGAAGTGCGGCGCGGTCGGATAGCTCGTGTATCGCGGCACCGGGCGCGCGTATCGCTCAAGGAGGATCGCTTCCATGGCCACCGAGGCTAAGCGAGGAGCAGGGCGCACACCTTGATCGAGATCAAATTTCAGATATCTCGCGCCCTGCTCTCGCGCCCTGCTCTCGCGATTGTGTAGAGCCGATAGTTGCCTCGCCCGGCGATGGGCCCAAAGTCTAGGCGGCAGCCATACTGGACGCACTATCCAAGGGAGTTAAGAGCATGATCTTTCGTCGTTCGTTCCGTATCTTCGTCACCGGCATCTCGGCGCTGACCGTCTTGGCTTGGACCGGAACTGCCGCGTTGGCCGAAGGTGATCCGGCCGCTGGCGAGAAGACCTTCAGGAAATGCAAAGCCTGCCACGTTGTCGACAGCGATAAGCATCGGGTCGGCCCTTCCTTGAAGGATGTCGTTGGCCGGACCCCGGGTACGGCGGAAGGCTACAAGTACTCGAAAGCCCTCGTCGCGTTCGGTGAGAGCGGAGCGGTGTGGGACGACGAGACGCTCGACCAGTGGCTCACCAAGCCCAAGGATCTGGTTGCCAAGACCAAGATGGCTTTTCCCGGTCTCAAAAAGCCCGAGGACCGCGCCAACGTCATCGCCTACCTCAAACAAGTCTCAGGGGAGTGATGCAGGGTTCAACGGCAAGCTCCGAGCGCCCGTCGCCCCCCGCGCATCTGGTCAAGCGCGCCGTTGCGCCCTATTCTGACCCGCACTGCGCGATCCGGTCCTCGCCCGCCGGCGACCGCAATCAGGACTGTTCCAGAGGGGTGATGATGACAAAGGCTTCCGGCTCACGCGTAATGGGCCCCGAACTCGGTCGCTTCGCCCGTGCCATTCCGGTGGCGCTCAGCCTCGGTTGCCTCTTGGCTTTCACCTTACTGACGCCTTGGCGTCCCGCGGCGGCGGCACAGGACGGCAGCGAAGCGATGGAGGTGGAAGCCCCCACCGGCCACATCGCGCTCGACAACCCCGCCGACCTCTCGGACGAGCGAGCCGAAGCGGTCTATCAAGAGATCCTGAAAGAGATGATCGGGGGCTACCGCATGTCCGGCATCCCGGCCGCCGACAATTATGGTGCATGGCCCCGCTTCAACCGCGCTCCCTATCGCTCGGCCCAGCATGGAGAGCGCTTCGTCAACAACTACACGAACAGCATCGGCCAGGACTACGGGCGCTTCGAGGCGGTGGGGCGCCTGCCGGTCGGCGCGGTCTTGGTCAAGGATAGCTTCACCGTGACAGAGAATGGCGAGGTCTTCGGTGGGGCCTTGTTCGTCATGGAAAAAATGCCGAAGGGATTCAATCCGCCGAGCCGCGACTGGCGATACAGCATGATCATGCCGGACGGTTCCCTTCTCGGCGAAACGGGCGGTGACGGCGCGGATGAGGTCGAGTTTTGCATCACCTGCCATGAACTCGCGGGCGATGCACACGACCACCTGTTCTTCATCCCCGAGGCCTACCGGAATTAGCCGCGCGACCATCCGTTTCAAGGCGACGCGGGGAGGTCTTTGACCTCTCTCGAATTCTTTTACTCGCGCTCCCCGAAATCTTTCACATAAACGTGAGTCCTCTTGATTCTACAGGTGCTTGAAGTCGCGATAGCTTTGGCGTCGTTGGACACATTCGAAAACCAACATGGAAGTGATCCCAATAGGGTCTTTGTGAAAAACGGACCTTGATCAAGGTCTGGGCGATACTCGCGGGAGGGTAAGCCGAATGCAACGCAAGAACCGTTTGATGATGTCCTGCGCGATGGTGCCTTTTGTCATCGTCGCCGGTGCGGCTGTAAGCGGGGTGCCAATCTCCGGGATGTTGGCTCCGACCTTTGCTTACGCCGCCTGCAATCCCTGCAACCCGTGCAATCCCTGCGCGGCGGCCTGCAACCCGTGCAATCCCTGTGCGGCGGCCTGCAACCCGTGCAATCCCTGCGCGGCAGCCTGCAATCCGTGCAATCCTTGCGCGGCGGCCTGCAACCCGTGCAATCCTTGCGCGGCGGCCTGCAACCCGTGCAATCCCTGCGCGGCAGCCTGCAATCCGTGCAATCCTTGCGCGGCGGCCTGCAATCCGTGC
>JBFELD010000189.1:0-5590 GCA_041552375.1 Kiloniellaceae bacterium
CCCGAGGGGCGGCCCTTGCATCCCGATCCGAAAATGGCGTCAGGCCACTTTCTTCACCTGCTTGCCAAACTCGTCAAGACCCTCGGCAACGCGGGCGTTGAGCACCTCGAATGCCTCCTGGCTGGACTTGGCTTGAAGCTCGCTCAGCTCGCGCATATCGGAAACGCTCTTGACGTAAGCCGCTTTCGTCATCTCGGCCTGCTTGGCGAACTTCTCCTCGACCGTCTTGGCGGCCGTGATGGCGGAGACCGCATCACCAACTTCCTTCATGCTGTCACGCATGATCTCGGCCTGGCGCCGCGCCACGGTCTGCACGCCTTCGAGCGCGATCCTGTTGGCTGCGGTCATAGCCTCGACGTTTTTGCGCTGGATCTCCATAAGCATGTTGGCATCCATCCCGGGAAGCTTGAAAGTCGCGGCGATCTTGTCGAATTCGAACTTCGCCGGATCGAACAGCTTGGCAATATCGCTGTAGTCGAAGTTGCCAAACATGGGGTTGGCGGTCTTGGGCATTTTTCTTCTCCTGATGCTGACCCCTAGCTCAGCCGGGTCATGTTGCACTGCAATAATCTCGTGAGCTATAGGTAGGGCAGCGCCGAGCTAGCGTCAAGTGAATTTTTGTGCACTGCACAATTTTTTTCAAGGATAGAGATTAAATCAACGAGTTCCGGTGGTTAGGCGCCGCAATCCGCGCGCGAAGCTGTGCCGAGAGGCGCGCCCCTAGAACTCCGGTCCTAGACGAAGCCAGGCGCCTTACGCCTCAGCCTTCCGCAACAGCTTACGGCCCGGTTCAGGCGGGACAGCCCTCGGTCCAGCGCCGCCATGGTCCTTGATAGATCTTCGCTATCGTCTCTGAACCAAACCGGCAGCGTGGCGAGATAGAGGGCCGACAGACCTTTGACGCGCAGCTGCCCGCGCAGCCCTTCAGCGCTCAGGCCCGCCGCTTCCAGCATGACGGTCATGGAGCGTCGCCACCGCGGCAAAGCGCAAAGCGCGGCAAGCGGGTCGCGGGTCAGGTCCTGCAGGATCGTGGCCAGCGCCTCCTTATGAGGTTGCATGACATCGAAGCGGCGCATCAGGACGTCGAACAAGCGGTCGCGCGCGGGTTCGCCCGCCAAGTCCGACTCGGTGCCCTTGAGGACGGCTTCGTCGATGGTCTTGACGACACCGCTCAAGATGGCGGCGCGCGACGGGTAGATGGCGTGAGCCTCGGCGATCGGGAGGTCAGCGCGCTCGGCGATCTCGGCCAGCGACACATCCGCCCACCGTCCCTCCGTGGCAAAGGCCAAGGCTGCTGCACGCAAACTCTCGGCCGGATCCTTTTTTTTCGCTGTGCGTGGCTTTTTTGCCATGGATCCCTCGAAAACGGTCCCTTCGCCATAACATGTGGGGCCGGCAGGGCGAACTGCAACATCTTCCTAAGTCGGTGCGCCCGAGACCGGCGCGCACTCCATTCAAGAAGACTTCGTCACCGTGGCGAACTGCCCCCCGGTCAAATTCGGAAGATCGGCCGGAGCCAGCGCGAAGACCGCATTGGGCGTTCCGGCGGCCGCCCATATGGTGTCGTGCTTCATAAGATCGGCGTCCAAGAAAACCACCGGTTGCTCGCGATGCCCCAGCGGCGGGACCCCGCCGATGGCAAAGCCTGTCTTATCCCTCACGAAAGCGGGATCGGCACGCTCGATCTTCTCGCCAAGCATGCGCCCGACCGATTTCTCATCGACCCGGTTGGCGCCACTGGCCACGACCAGCACGCTGCGCCCCGTCTCGCGGGCACGGAAGATCATCGATTTGGCGATCTGGTCGACCGTGCAGCCGACCGCTTGGGCGGCTTGTTCGGAGGTGCGCGTCCCCTCTGGGAACTCGCGAATGCGAAAGGCGCGCCCCGCTGCCGTGATGACGTCTTGAACCCGCTGCGCGCTTCCCTTCAGGCTTGGCTCGTCGCTCATCATGCAATCCCTCTCCTCGCGCCGATCCGGCCTGGCTCTAACCTGCGAGTTCGCGCGCGCGCCGCGCGGCGGCCTCGACGGCACGGGTCATCAGATCCTCGAGGGCCGCATCCCCCATCAGCACCCTTAGCGCGGCCTCCGTCGTTCCGGCAGGCGAGGTGACATTGATACGGAGTTGCTCGGCGCTGTCGTCCGAGCGATGCAGCAGTTCGCCCGCGCCTTCCACCGTGGATCGGGCTAGCCGCATCGCGAGGTCCTGCGACAAACCCGCCGCCCGCCCCGCCGCGGCAAGGCATTCGACCAAATGAAAGACATAGGCCGGACCGCTTCCCGAAACAGCCGTGACCGCGTCGAGGAGCGCCTCATCTTCAATCCAGGCGGTCTCGCCAACCGCCGCCAAGAGGTCTGTGCAAAGGTCTCTTGCCCGAACATCGACGGCGGCATTGGCGACCAGCACGGTCATGCCTCGCGCGACGGCGGCCGGGGTGTTTGGCATGGCCCGCACCACGGCCGCGGCACCGAGAACGTCTTCGAGCGACGCGATGGTCCGCCCCGCCGCGATCGAGAGAAAGGTCGTCTCGCGGCCGACGAAACGACGATAGTCGGGCAGCAACGCGTCCATCATCTGCGGTTTCACGGCAATGAGGACAAGGCTCGGACGAAATCCCTCCGGTAAGTCCTCTACACCAGTGACGCATCGGCACCCCCGCTCCTCGAAAGAGGCATGCGATGCCGTGTTCGGTTCCACGATGCCGACCTTTGCGCCGGAGAGGCCGTGAGCGAGCCATCCGTCCAGCAACGCCCCACCCATGCGCCCGCATCCGACGAGCAGCAGTTCGCCTGTCATATCGATCATAGCCGGATCCCTAATGGGGCGATCCCATACGCTGCAAAAGCGGTGCTACGCCTCTCCGGCGGTCTCCATGAACGAGACCATCAGCGCCTCTTCCGCCGTCTGCCCGCCCCACAATAGCAAATGCAGCGCCGGATAGAAGCGTTCGCATTCGCCGATCGCGGTCTCGATGAACTCCTCGAACAGCTCGACCGGCGGCTCGCGGGATCCAATGAGAGAATGGGTATGGCGGAAGATCGGCGCCCCTTCGTCGGTGATAAAGTCGAAATGCCCGATCCAGAGCCTCTCATTGGCGCGCCCGATCAGCTCATAGACGTCGCCGCGTTTGGCCTCGACCACGCGCACATCGAAGTGGCACGAGAAGCAAACGGCATTCATGGCCGGCTGCCATGAGAAATAGAGGTGGTAGCCGCACCAATGGCCGGCGATATCGATCACCAGCTCGCCATCGCCATGCCTTTCAAAGCTCCAATCGTTCGCATGGATGATCTCTTCGAGAGCTTCCAGCGGATTGGTCTGTTGCCGGAAGTCTTCGCCCGACTGCACACGATTCATGAGATCCCCCTCTGGCGTCTCGACCGCTCGAGCGTTGTAAGTCCCATATTTTGCGAGCGCGATACGCACCCTCACTATATCTAGCGTGCCAGTTTCGATTCCAGAGTTCAATGGGAAAAACGTCGGACCGGCGGGCCGGAGCCTGTCAACCGTGGAACGGCGAAGGGGAGCGCTTATGACTTTGACTTGCTTTTCGGCGCGCGTGCTCGGGGTTTGCGGGCCGCCTTGACCGGCGCGCGCCCGGCCGCTTCGAGCGCCGCGACCCGCTGCTCGAGGTCCGCTTGCGCCTCTCGCGCGGCCTTGGCCATCGCCTGAACCACCTCGAACTCCTCGCGGGTGACGAGATCCATGCCGGAGAGCACCCGCTCGAACTGCTCTTTCAGCCGGGCCTCTGCCTCTTCGCGCATCCCCTGCGCCACGCCCATGACCCCCGTGGCGACACGGGCGAGATCCTCGAGTAGTCGGCTTTCGCTTTGCATGGTCTGAAGGCTCCTGGGACCTGCGATCGACCGGAATTATGGAAGACCGCGGCGGCGGCATCAAGGGCGCCGCACTCGTCTTTGCGAGCAAGAAGAGGCGGCAAACCGCAATTTTGCCTCGTCTAATACTTTCGTAGGGGATCGCCGGTTCCACACTTGGCCGCGGGTGTTTATTCCCATATATAGCGTCGAGAGTATGCCGTGAACGGCCCCGCGCATCTCCCCGCCGGCCGGTCATATCCGGATTGGAGCTCGTCGTCCATCATGATCCTGGGCCTTACCTACCCATCCTTCGATCCTATTGCCTTCGAGGTCGGGCCCCTGGCGATTCGGTGGTATGCCCTGTCCTATATCACCGGGATCCTGCTTGCCTGGATCTATTGCCGGCGCTTGACCCGCCTACCTCCAAAGGCCATGACCGCCGCCACGTTCGACGACTTCATGGCTTGGGCCGTCCTCGGTGTCGTGCTGGGCGGGCGTCTCGGCTACATACTATTCTACCGGCCGCACTTCTATCTCGCCGAACCCTTCGAGATCCTGAAGATCTGGCAGGGTGGCATGAGCTTCCATGGCGGGTTGATCGGCGTGCTTTTGGCGATGCTGATCTTCGCGCGACGTCGGGGCATTCCCTATCTGGCCCTGACCGATATCGTCGGCGCCGCAGCCCCGATCGGCTTGCTCCTCGGGCGCATCGCGAACTTCGTCAATGGCGAGCTTTACGGCCGCGCGACGGATGTCGAGGCGGTTCCCTGGGCCATGGTGTTTCCCGGCGGCGGGCCTCAGTACCGACACCCGAGCCAACTCTACGAGGCCGGATTAGAGGGCCTGGTCCTGTTCCTCATTCTGCTGTGGATGGTGAGCCGCGGCGCCCTACAGCATCGCGGCCTGGTCTCCGGTGCCTTCATGCTCGGCTATGGCCTCTCGCGCTTCATCGTCGAGTACTTCCGCGAGCCCGATGAGGGCATCGCCCTTGCCCCCACTCTCTTTTCGATGGGGCAGTTGCTGTCCATGCCAATGATATTGCTGGGGCTCGGCCTGTTGTTCTGGGCCGTGAGGAGCCGTGCGCACGCTGGCTGAACGGCTCCACCGCCGCATCGAACGCGAAGGCCCGATCAGCCTGTCCGACTACATGGCGAGCGTGCTGACCGAGCCGCAAGGCGGCTACTACAGCGTGCGCGATCCCCTCGGCCAGAAGGGTGACTTCACCACCGCGCCGGAAATCAGTCAGATGTTCGGCGAACTTCTGGGGCTATGGGCGGTCGCCCTGTGGGAGGGCTTGGGACGCCCCGATCCCATCACCCTGATCGAGCTGGGCCCGGGGCGCGGCACCCTGCTGACCGACGCGTTGCGGGCTCAGCGACTGGCACCGGAGTTTCTCGGTGTGCTGCGACTGGCGTTGGTCGAAGCGAGCCCACACCTGATGGCGGCGCAACAAGCACGCCTTGCCGATGTGGCACCCGACCTGCCGGCGACTTGGTACCGAAACCTGGGCGAGGTTCCCGATGGTACTATGGTGCTCTTCGCCAACGAGTTCTTCGACGCGCTGCCGGTCAAGCAGTTCCAAATGACCTCGGCGGGTTGGGCCGAACGCCTGGTAGGCTCGGCCCCCTCCGGAGCGGGGTTCGTGTTCGTGCTGGGCCCACCGGCGGCGCTCAATGCCGAGCGCTTGCCACCGGCTTTGCGCAACGCCCCCGAGGGACAGATCGCAGAGGTCTCGCCGGCGGCACTGTCTACGATGAGCGAAATCGCCCGGC
>JBFELD010000190.1:0-5585 GCA_041552375.1 Kiloniellaceae bacterium
CGGCGGTGGCGGTGGCGGCGGCGCGGGCCTCGGCGGTGCCGTATTCGTGCGCAGCGGCGGCACCTTCACCATCCGCGACAGCGACATCGACGCCACCAACGACGCCACCGGCGGTCAGGGCGGCGCAACCGGCACCGGTGGAACCGCAGGTGCGGACGGCCAGAGGGTCGGTGGCGCGCTTTTCATCATGTCCGGCGTAACCGCTACCTACGAGGTCACCGGAGCGGGATCTCAAACTGTGGCCGGCGACATCGGTGGCGGCGGTGCGATCAAGAAAATCAGCACCGGCAGCCTCACGCTTTCCGCCGCCAACAGCTATGCCGGCGGAACGACGATCTCCGATGGCAGGGTCGTCATGCAGAACACCGCCGCGCTGGGCACGGGCGGCGTCACCTTCGACAACATGGGCGTGGGCGCCGCCGATCCGAGGCTCGTCTTCGGGGTCGTAGGCGTCGATCTGGCCGCCGGCGTCACCTTGACCACCAATGGCAAAATCGACAGCAATGGCTTCGACGGCAAGGTTTCGAGCGTGATCGGCGGTGCCGGAGATCTGACCAAGACAGGGGACGGAACCCTGACCCTCGAGGCCGACAACACCTTCACCGGCGCCACCCAGATCGCTGACGGCACGTTGGAGCTGGCGAGCGGCGCCAGTCTTCATCGCGACACCACTCTCGACATTTCGATGGGCGCCACTTTCGACCTCACCGACAATACGCAGACCGTCTCCCAGCTTTCCGGTGCCGGTAGGCTGGACTTGGGCACGGGCGAGCTGACCGTCGATCAGTCGACGAACACCACCTTCTCGGGACCCGTGACGGGGGCAGGGGGCCTGACCAAGACCGGCTCGGGAAGCTTGAAGCTGTCGAACGCAGGCAACGATTTCTCCGGCGGGACGACGATCGCCGACGGGACGCTGTCGCTGGCCAATGCCGGGGCCCTGGGCACGGGCGGCGTGACCTTCGACGCGGCCGGACCGGGCGCCGACCCGGTGCTGCAAGCGATGTCGGACATGACCCTGGCCGCGGGTGTCGATCTGACCACGGACGGGACCTTCGACAACCTGGGCTTCGATGTGGACTTCTCCGGGATGGTGACGGGGATCGGGGGCCTGACCAAGACGGGCTCTGGCGTATTGACCTTTTCCGGCACGGCAAGCCACACCGGCGGAACGGAGGTCATGGAAGGCACGCTTCGCGTCACCGGCGATCACCGGAGCGCCGTGCGGGTCATGGCCGGCACCCGCCTGGAGGGCTCAGGAATGGTCGGCGATACCAGGATCACGGACGGCACGCTGGCGCCCGGCGGCCGTTTCGGCGTCCTGACGGTAAAGGGTGACCTGACCTTCGATCCCGGCTCGAGCTATGAGGTAGAGGTCGACCCCGGCGGCGCCACGGACCGCACGGACGTTCGGGGCAAGGCGGATCTCAGCGGGGCAACGGTGGTCGTCCTGGCGGAGAATGGCGCTTACACCCCCGATACCACCTATCAGATTCTGACCGCGGGTGATCCCATCACCACACAATTCGACGGCGTGACCTCCAACCTGGCCTTTCTCGATCCCAGCCTGGTGCACGAGAGTAATCAAGTCCTCCTGACCCTGACCCGCAACGATGTGCCGATTGGTGGCGGAGGTGGCGGAGACGGCGGTGGTGGCGTGGGTGTCGGTGGGGCCCTCGATAGAGCCATGCCCGCGCCGGGCAGCGATGGTGAAGATGTGCTCTTCGCAATCCTCGGGCTATCGGTGGCAGAAGTACCGGGCGCCCTGCAAAGTCTGGGCGGCGTCACTCTCGGGTCGATCGGAGCGATCACTTGGAGCGATGCCGCACGCTTTGCCGATGTGGTCGCCGACCGTCTGTCCGGGATCGGCTTCACCGCGGGTGCGCCCACCTCACTGGCAAGCAACAATCCCACCGAAGCGCCGCAACTCGCCTTTGGCGGGGGCGATCTGGCCGACCTGGCAACGGGCCTGAGCCAGACCGGGCCGCTCGGCCTTTCGGCCGGCCGCGAGGAGAACCTTGGCCTCTGCGCGGCTGGCTACGGCAGCTTCGGGGATCAGGAAGGCGACCGCCGCGCGCCCGACTACGATTACTGGGTCTCGGGCGTCGCGCTTGGCCTCGACCACGCGCTCGACGCGGGCACGACCGTGGGCTTGGCCGTCGGCTTTGCGGAGGGCGAGATCTCCCACGACAACGGCGACGATCAGTCGCTCGAGGGGATCCAAGCGGCATTCTACGGCGGCCATCGGGTGCCCCTCGGTTTCGGCGAGCTGGCAATCGATGCCTCCGCCGGGGGGGCCTACACCAGCTACGACAGCGAGCGGGCGCTGCGCTTCGGCGGCCTCGACCGAAAGGCAAAGGGCGATACCGAGGCCTGGAGCTACTGGGCCAATCTTGCCTTGAGGTACGAAGCCACCGTGGCCGAGGGGCTGGCGCTGTCGCCGGAGGCCTCGCTCCGGGCGCTACGCACGGAGGTAGACGGTTTTAGCGAGACAGGCGCCGGGGCGGCCAACCTCATCGTCTCCGACTTCGAGAGCGAGTCCCTGCGCGGACGGCTGGGCGGACGGTTGCGGTCAAGCCACCGGACTTCGGGGGGGTGGCGGATCATCCCCGAAGCCCGCGCCTTCGTCAGCCACGAGTTCGCCGACGACCACCTGACCTTGGACTTGAGGCTGGAAGGCCTGGGCGGCGGCTTCACCTCGCGAACCAGCGACGTTGCCCGCACCAGCGGGGTCTTCGGGCTGACCCTTACGGCCGAAGATGGCCAAGACCTCGCCATCTTCCTCGACTACGAAGGAGAGGCCAGTCAGGACCGATCCGTCCACTCTCTCTACGGCGGCGTCAAGTTGTTCTGGTAGAAGCGCGAGGTTCGGCTTCCCCGGTCACGTGATCGTCACCGCAAGCTCGCCGATACCTTCGATCCCGCCGTTGACCCGATCGCCCCGTTGTAGCGGGCCGACGCCCGCGGGGGTGCCCGTAAAGATGAGGTCGCCTGGCGCGAGGGAAAAGTAGCCGGAGAGATGGCCGATGATTTCAGGCACCGTCCAGATCATCTGCGCCAAGTCGCCGTCCTGGCGGACCTCGCCATCGACCGAAAGCCAGATCCGGCCCTTGGCGGGATGACCGATCGCGCGCGCCGGCACGATGGGGGAGATCGGTCCAGCGCCGTCGAAGCTTTTGCCGACCTCCCAGGGCCGGCGGCGCTCTTTTGCTTCCCCTTGGAGATCCCGTCGGGTCAGGTCGATGCCGACCGCATAGCCGAAGACGAGATGCTCGGCATCGGCCGGCGCCACGTCGCTGCCGCCCGCACCCAAGGCAACCACCAGCTCGATCTCGTGATGCAGGTCGGCGGTCTTGGGCGGATAGGCCACACTTGCCCCTTCGGTACCGCAAACCACGAGAGAATCGGCGGGCTTCATGAAAAAGAATGGCTCCTCACGGTCCGGGTCATGGCCCATCTCGCGGGCGTGGTCGGCATAGTTCCGGCCAACGCAATAGACGCGGCGGGCGGGAAAGGCCAGCTCGCTATCGCGCACGGCAACCGTCGGGACGCCACCATGGGGTACCGCGTAATCCATCGTCTTCTCCCGCTTCCAAGGCCGGTTCAACGACGCGCAGGGTCGCACTTCCGGCCCGCCACGTTCAAGGGCCGAGTCGTCCGGCCAGCTTGCTCGGATCCACTGATGGTCAACCGCGCTCTATGAAGGAGACCCCGGCGCGCGATCGGCATCCGCGGCACCCGCCAGGGCTTCTTCCGGCGGCACAGGCCCGGCACGAGGAAGCAGGATCTCCACCGTGGTTCCCTTGCCGGCGGTGCTGCGAATCCCGATGTGGCCGTCGGATTGCTGGACGAAACCATGTACCATGGCGAGCCCGAGACCGGTTCCCTTACCGACGCCCTTCGTCGTGAAGAAAGGCTCGAAAACCCGCTCGACGACCTCCGGGGTCATGCCGGCGCCGTTATCAGCGATCGTCAGGCGCAGATAATCGCCGGCATTGATCCTTTGTGAGTGCGCCGTGGCCTCATCGACATGGAAATTCTCGGTCGCGAGCCTCAAGGATCCGCCGTCCGGCATGGCGTCACGGGAATTGATGGTCAGGTTGAGAATGGCGTTTTCGAGCTGCGCACGATCGGCCCTGCAAGCCCATAGACCACCTTGGTTGTCGATTTCGATGTCGATCTGCTCGCCCAAGGTGCGGCGCAGGAGGTCCAGCATGCCGACGATCACTTGGCCGACATCGATACGCTCGGGCGCCAAGGTCTGCTTGCGGGAAAAGGCGAGCAGGCGTTGGGTCAGGGAGGCGCCCCTCTCCGCGGCACCGATGGCGCTGTCGATGTGCCCGGCGAGCTGGTCGTCCTCGGCAAGCGCCTCGCGTACCATGTCGAGGTGGCCGAGCACGACACCTAGAATGTTGTTGAAGTCGTGTGCAAGTCCGCCGGTCAGCTGGCCCACGGTCTCCATTTTCTGCGCTTGCACGAGTTGGCGTTCGGTTTCCTTGCGTTCGGTGACATCCGAGACCGATCCGGCCATTCGATAGGCCCGTCCGGCGCGGTCACGCAACGCCAGACCGCGGCCGAAGATCCAGCGAATGTCGCCGTCCGGACGAACCATCCGGCACTCGCAGGTGAAGTAGCGCGTCACGCCCGTCAAATGCCTGCGAACGGCGCAGACGTACTCGGCACGATCCGCAGGATGGATCATGAGCAAGATCCGATCCGAGCACAGCAGATCATCGCCCTGCGGCAGGCCGAGGATTTCCTTCAAACGGGGTGAGTAATAGACCGCGTCCCGCTCGATCACCCAATCATAGATACCGTCATTGCTGCCTTCCACGGCCAGGGCATAGCGCTCCTCGCTGAGGCGCCGGGCGTCCTCGCTGAGCTTGAAGGCCGTGACATCCTGCCAGGTACCCACATCGCCCAGGTGGCGGCCATCATTATCCATGAGCGGGCGCCCCGTCGCCCGCATGATATGGACAAGCCCTTGCTCGTCGACCATTCGATGGTGCAACTCATAGGCATTGCCCGACTTTCGCGCATGTTCGAGCTTGCGGGACAGGGGCGTCCTGTCCTGGGTATGCACCTGCGCGAGGAAATCCGCGCCCCGCCGCGGCAGGTCGACGGGACCAAGGCCGAAAAGATCGCCGCCGCCGGCCGGCAGATACTCGATGCTGTCGTCGGCACGCGACCAGTACCACGCGCAGGTTTTCGTCTCCCGAAGCGCATCCAGGAGACATTCGAAAAGGTAAGGGAAAGGCTCTTTCAGCCCCACGGCGGAGGCGAGGTTCGTCTCCAGGGTCAACAGACCGTCGCGGAAACGATGAACCTCGGCGGACCGGTCGTTGCCAGGGTCGAGGGCACGCGACTCGCCAGACTGAAGTACTTTACTCACCGCACAGACCTTTTTATAGCGGACCGCTTCGCGGCCAACACCATATCTAAGATCTAATCGTTACCGCGAATTTATCAATCCGCGCGGCTCTCGCGGCCACTGAATTTTTAGTGACCGGCCGTCGGAGCACCCACCGCGAGATCGAGGTTTGGCCGAGGTAGCGGCTAGCAATCCAGCGTGTGCTCACGCTCCC
>JBFELD010000191.1:0-5562 GCA_041552375.1 Kiloniellaceae bacterium
CAGCGGTGAGCTGCTCGACCGAGTGCGGGTCGAAAGGGGCCGGGTTGACGTAGTGATCCGGTCGCTCGTCGTTTAGGGTCTGATCGCTCATTTTGTCGCCGCCCCTCCGAGGCGAATGCGCGGATCAAGAACCGCGAGCAGCAGATCCGACACCAAAACCCCAGCGACCACCAAGAGAGCCTCGAACATGAGAAAGGAGCCGGCGAGGAACATGTCCTGGCTCTTGAGCGCGTCGAGCAGCATCGGGCCGGTCGTCGGCAGGTCCATGACGAAGGCTACGATGACGCCGCCGGAAATGATCTGAGGCAGGATCATGCCGATATCGGCGATGAAGGGATTGAGCGCCAGACGTAGGGGGTATTTGAGAAGGATCTTGAGCGGCGAAAGGCCTTTGGCCCGGCCTGTGATGACGTATTGTTTTTGCAGCTCGTCCAATAGGTTGGCCCGCAAGCGGCGAATCATCGACGCGGTCCCGGAAGTGCCGATGACGACGACCGGCACCCAAAGGTGCGCGAAGATCGAGGCCACCTTGCCCCAACTCCAGGGTTGGTCGATATAGACCGGGTCCATGAGGCCGCCGATCGAGGTCCCGAACCAGACATTCGCCGCATAAAGCAGGAGCAGGGCCAAGAGGAAGTTCGGGGTGGCAAGACCGAGGAAGCCGATGAACGTGAAGGTGTAATCGCCCAGCGAATATTGCCTCACGGCGGAATAGATGCCGATCGGAAAGGAGACGGCATAAGTGAAGAGGATCGTCGCGATAGCGACGATGATGCTGAGCCACACGCGATGGCCGATGACCTCGCTGACCGGCAGCTTGTGCTCGAAGGAAAACCCGAGGTCGCCGCGCACGAACCCTGAAATCCAGGCCCAGTATTGAACGTATACCGGCTGATCCAGCAGGTATTGCTCGCGCAGGAATTCGATGCGTGCCGGGTCGACCTTCTCGCCCTGGGCCTGCAGCTCGGCCATGTAGGTTTCCAAATAGTCGCCGGGCGGAAGCTGGATGATGGTGAAGATGATGATGCTGATGGCGATCAGCGTAGGGATCATGCCGAAGACGCGATGTATCGTGTATTTCAGCATTTGGCTCAGGTCCCCACCAGCTCTTTGCGTTTTTCGATGAGCTGCTCGGCGAAGGCGGGGTCGGCCCGCACGAAATGCTGGGCCCCGAGGTCGACCATCTCGAGGTGCCGGGTACCGTTGACGGTGAAGGGCTCGGGCCAGCTTGTGGGCTCGGAGGCTTTACCCTCCATCAGTGCGCTCAAGTCGAGCTGGCGGTCCGGGTCCGGATCCGGCACGGCGCTGACCAGGGCTTTGGTATAGGGATGAAGGGGCTCGCGGAAGAGGAGTTCGCGCGGCGCGACCTCGACCAGGCGGCCTTTGCACATGACCGCGATCCGATCGGCGATGTAGTCCACGACCGCCAGGTTGTGGCTGATGAAGATGTAGGTGAGACCAAGGACGTCGCGCAGATCCTTCAGCAGGTTCAGGATCTGTGCCTGGATCGAGACGTCGAGCGCCGAGACCGGCTCATCGCAGATGACCAACTCCGGGCGCAGCGCGAGCGCGCGGGCGATGCCGATACGCTGGCGCTGTCCGCCTGAAAAGGAATGGGGGTAACGCCGGAGGTGATGCCGGCTGAGCCCGACCAGCGCCAACAGCTCCTCGACCAGATGCGCGCGCTCTTCCGCCGTCCCCAGGCCGTGTATCACGAGTGGCTCGGCGATGATCTCCCCCACCGTCATGCGCGGATTGAGCGATGAGAATGGATCTTGAAAAATGAACTGGATCTTGCGCCGGAATTGGGACAGCGCCTCGCCGTCGAGCGCCAGCACATCGGCGGGCGTCGCTCCGTGGTACTGGATGGTTCCGGTGTCGGGGCTCAAGGCGCGCATGACGATCTTCGACAAGGTCGTCTTGCCGCAGCCGCTCTCGCCGACCAACCCCAGGCACTCGCCGCGGTGGACCGTGAAGGTGACGTCGTCCACGGCCAGCACGCGATGCTTGTCGCGTCCGCCCATGATGCCGCCCTTCCGGGTGGCGAAGGTCTTGGTCACGTGAGAGACCTCCAAGAGCGGCCTGCCCTGGTCGGTGCGGCGCGCCTCGATGTCCTGACCTTCTAAGAACATGCCGCTGCGTTTGGTCTTGATCTCTCTGATCGGTTGCAGCCGCTCGCCAGGTCCCATGTCGAATCGCGGAACGGCGTTCAGCAAGGCCTTGAGATAGGGGTGCCCGGGATGGCGGAATATATCGTCCAGGCTACCACGTTCCATGACCTCGCCGTGGTACATCACCACGACCTCATCGGCAACGTTGGCGACGACGCCCAGGTCGTGCGTGATGATCAACACCGACATGTCGAGTTGCTGCTGAAGATCATGAAGGAGCTTCAGGATTTGCGCTTGTATCGTGACGTCGAGCGCCGTCGTCGGCTCATCTGCGATCAGCAGTGCCGGGCGGCAGACCAGCGCCATGGCGATCATGGCCCGTTGGCGCAGGCCACCGGAAAGCTCGAAGGGATAGATGCTGAGCGCTTTTTCCGGATCGGGAAAGCCGACCAAGCGAAGCATCTCGCACATGATCTCCTCGCCCTCGGCGGTCCCGACGTCGCGGTGGAGGTGAAGGGACTCGCCGATCTGATTGCCGACCGTGTGGACCGGCGACAAGGAGGTCATGGGTTCTTGAAAGATGATCGAGATCCGGCCGCCCCGGATCATGCGCATCTCCAGGCCGTCTTGTGGCAGCTTGGCGATGTCGATGACCTCGCCGGGTCTCTCGGGGTCGCGGAACAGGATCTCGCCGCCGCTGATCCGCGCCGCCTTGGGCAGAATACCCATGATGGCTTGCGAGATGACCGACTTTCCTGACCCCGATTCGCCCACCAAGGCCAAGGTGCGGCCTTGATGAACGTCGAAGCTGACGCCCCGGACGGCCTCCAGGCGTCCTTCGGGAAGGTCGAAAGTGACCTTCAGGCCGCGGACCTTGAGAAGCTCCGCCAAGACTATGCCCCCCCGTTCATTGGTCTTCGGCGTCCAGCCCTTCCGGTGGCGATGAATCCTCATCGGCATCGATGCCGATCCCCAGCAAATTGCCGGCCGAGGTCGGGTCGATCGAGACGGCGTTCTCCCGCGCCGCTTTGGCCGCCCGCCAAGCGATCATCTCAAATCCCTCGATAGAGGACTCGAAGCTGAGCGACGTACCCGCGCCGGCTAGCGTCAGTTGGAGGAAATTGCTGCGGTCCTGCGCCGAGCGCCGCCGCGTTCCGTAAAAGCGGAGCTTCAAGCGGTCCAGGTCCCGCCAGAAGAGGGTGCGCATGCGAAAGTCGCGGCAGGCAATCCCTTGCTTGGAGAGCGCGACCTGGGTGATGTTCCGCTGCAGGGTCCGCAAGCCGAAGGCGGCGAATAGCAATGCGACCGCCCCAAAGATCACCACAATCACCGTATTGGAAGGTGTCGAGGCCAACACTACCCCGCCCACGACGAGTCCCGAGGCGGCACGCAGGTAGTCCCCGATCAAACTCCGTGCGGGATAGCGCAACACCTTCACCACTCCCCTCCCTGTGCCGGCGCCGCGGGCCTTGTTTTATCGGTTTGCCTCGCGAGCGCGCGCCCACCAGAGAGAAAACGGACCCTGGGATGGTTCGTCAAGAGGGAATAAAGCCGATCGAGAAAGCGCCAACACGTTCGGTCGTGAACCAGGTGGTGGGTCATGATGCCCAAGGGCGCCTCGACGAGACGGGAATCACCGCGGCGCACGGCAAGTTGAGCCGCCAGATCCGCCAACACTACGTCCTCGCCCCGAAAGCGTCGCTCGGGCTTCCAGTCAAAAATATCGAGGTGGCAATCGATACGGGCGAGCGCGCCGGTCCTGGCCGCACCTTCCAGTAAGCCGAAGGCCGACAGCCCGGTATAGCCCAAGGCTGTCAACCGGCCCTCGATCGCCGTATCGATCCGGTTCCAAGGTGGCACCAGCACAGGTTGGAACAAGGGCCCGAAGAGCTTTTCAAGGTGCCGGCGCCCGTCGCTCAATCGGCGGCAGAGAGTGTCCGCGTCGTCCCGTGCCGTCAGCTCCTGTTTTTTGGCGCCCGGCTCGGCCCTGTTCTCGTGGGCGATGCCATGCTGTAGCACGCTGACCTCGATGTGGACTTCGCGCAGGCGGTCCGCGAGAGCCGCTGTCGTCCCGTCGGGAATGACGGCCAGCGCCAGAGGCAGCCGGTGTCGCTCGGCCAAGGCGAGCAGGTCTTCGAGGGCAGGCGTCACCTCGCGTGCGTCGTCGTCCCGCCACCAGAGGCGCGCGCTCTTGCCGGTCGCCGCCCAACTATCGAGCTCTTGGCTGAGATCGTCCCACCCGGTCATGTCAGGGCTCGTCCATCAGCTCGCACAGAAGTTTTGCCGTCCTGTCGGCGCCATCCAGGTCTATCGCAGGCACGTCGGCGGCGCTGCGCTCGCGTCGGGTGGAGGCCTCGTCCACCGCTGCCGCCAGGCTCGCAGGTGCCAAGTCGCTCTCCTCTACCAGGCTCAGTAGCCCGAGGGACCGCAAACGCTGGGCACGGAAAGTCTGCTCACTCTCGCCGCCGGCGGCGAAGGGGACGACCACTGCCGGTTTGCCCAAGCTCAGGACCTCCATCACGGTGTTGTACCCCGCTTGACTGATGGAGAGGCGACAGTTTGAAAGCAGATCGAGAAAATCGCGGCGTGCACGCTCGACAATAACGCCTGCTGGCGCCCGCCGTTGCAGATCGGCCAGGTCGTCAGCTGCGAAATTAGGGCCGAGGAGGAACCGCCAGGCCGCTTCTCCCAGAACGGTCATGGGCCGGGCGGCCAGCGCCGCCTCCACCAGATCGCGACCCACGGCACCACCGCCGATCGAGACCAGCACCTCGGCGTCCCCCGGGCTTCCGCCCCCGTCCACACGGTGGCTCGTGCCCACGCTTCCCGGACGGCGCACGACAAAGCCGCTGTAACGTATGCGCCCGGCGATGGTGGCGGCCTCGGGGAAGCTCTCCTCCAAGGTCAGGATTCGCGGATCGGAATGGACGATGGCGAGGTCGAAGAAGCGCCCGAAGGTCTCGATCATCCAGGCTGCTTTTTCCGGGGGCGGCCGGTTCAGGATATCGCGCAGGGAGGTCACGATCTTGGGGCGTTGCGGGCCCTCGTGGGCGGCCGCCAACAGTGGCAGCAGCTCAAAACGCATCTGCCGCCGGCCAAAGGGAAAGAGCTCGATCAAGAGGCAGCGCGGGCGAGCCTCGTGAAAAGTCTTCAAGATCAGGGCCTTGCGCTCTTCCTTCCAGGCTTCGCTCGGCGGCGCGCCGGTCTCGTCGACGAGCGAAAAGCTGGCATCCACGGCCCGCCCGGGCGGCAATTGCACGACCCGGTCTCCCCCCAGCGGCAGGTCCGGGACCGGCATGCCGCCGGTCACCGTCCAGATCGATAAGCCGGCCCGGGACAGGGCCTCCACGAGCGCGGCGGTGCGTTGCAGATGGCCGATGCCCAAGAGGTGTTGGACATAGACGAGAACGTCGCAGCGGTTTTGACGGGCGGCTTCAGGCATCGCACGCGG
>JBFELD010000192.1:0-5555 GCA_041552375.1 Kiloniellaceae bacterium
GGCCAATGTCGCTCCGGAGCAGGCGTTGGTCCGCAAAGGCCTGATGCGCGACGACCTCTTTGTCATGGTGCACGAGCAGTTCATGACCGAGACGGCTGAACTCGCCGACATCGTCCTGCCGGCGACCATGTTCCTGGAGCACGACGACGCCTATATCGCCAGCGGCCATACTTTTCTCCAGGTGACCCGTGCCGTCGTCGAACCACCGGCAGAGTGCCGCAGCAACCACGAGGTCATCTGCGGCCTGGCCCGCCGTTTGGGCGCGGAGCATGAGGGCTTCGAGGTCTCGGCCTGGGAGCTGATCGACCGCACGCTTGCGGCCTCGGGGCTGCCCGATGCGGAGACCCTGCACGCGGCGCACTGGCATGACTGCGCGCTGCCCTTCGAGACCATGCATTTCCTCGACGGCTTTGAGACCGCCGACCGGCGGTTTCACTTCAAGGGAGACTGGCAGGCGATGGGACGCGACCATGCCGCGATGCCCCGTTTGCCGGGCCACATCGAGACCATCGACCGGGCGAGCGAGGCGCGGCCCTTCCGGCTGGTTGCGGCGCCGGCACGCTCCTATCTGAACTCGACCTTCACCGAGACGCCCGGCTCGATCGCACGCGAGGGCCGGCCGCGGGTGAAGATCCATCCGGATGCGGCGGGCCGGCTCGGCGTGGGTGAGGGCGACCGCCTGCGCCTGGGCAACGATCTGGGCTCCATCGTCGTCGAGGTGGAGATCTTCGACGGCCTTCAGCCGGAGGTCCTGGTGGTGGAGAGCATTTGGCCCAACGCCGCTTTCGAGGAGGGCCGCGGCGTGAACCACTTGATCAGCGCCGACCCGGGTCCGCCCAAAGGAGGGGCGGTATTCCACGACACCGCCGTCTGGGCCGAGCCCGCCTGAATGACAGGCCCACGCGATCCTGAGGCTGGAAGGCGTGCGCCGGCTGCACTACCTTATGGGTAGAGGATCGCAGCCATGAGTTCGGACGAAAAGCTACCCCAGCGCTCCAGCGGCGCCGAAGTGGCCGACTTTCTACAAAAGGTCGCGGCCGCTCCCCTCGCGCCCAAAGGGGAGGGGCGCGGGCGCCTGATCTTCGCCATGGATGCGACCGCGAGCCGGGAGCCGACCTGGGACCGGGCCTGTCATATCCAGGCCGAGATGTTCAAGGAGACCGACGCCCTGGGCGGGCTCGAGGTGCAGCTCATCTACTATCGCGGTTATCGAGAGTGCAAGGCCAGCCGTTGGGCCGGCACGGCTGATCAATTGCTCCGCTACATGACCGGTGTCAGCTGCTTGGCAGGGCACACCCAGATCCGCAAGATCTTGAAGCGCGCGATCAAGGAAACCAAGGAAAAGCGGGTCGGAGCCTTGATCTTCGTCGGCGACGCGATCGAGGAGGATATCGACGATCTCGGCCACCTCGCCGGACAGCTCGGCCTTCAGGGCCTGCCCTGCTTCATGTTTCACGAAGGCCACGATCCTGCCGCCGCGAAGGCCTTTCAGCAGATCGCGCGCTTGAGCGGCGGGGCTTATGTGCCCTTCGATGCTACCTCGCCGCGTCAGTTGCGTGATCTCCTCTCGGCGGTGGCGGTCTATGCGGCCGGGGGGCGCCCGGCGTTGCAGGACTTCAGCGCGCGCACCGGCGGCGTCGTCCCGCAGCTCACGCACCAACTGCAGGGCAAGGCGCGATGATCCAATACCTTCTCCTGGGACTGGCCGTCATCGTCGGGCTCACCCTTTTGGCCTTCTGGTTCGTCTCTGCCGATCCGGGGCGTGTGGTCAAAATGCTCAAGTGGGGGGGAACCGTTATCCTGGTTTTCCTGCTGCTGCTGTTCTTGTTCCTGCGGCGCTTCGATCTGATGCTCTATCTTCTGGGCTTCGGCCTGCCATTGTGGGGGGCGTGGCTGGCGCGCGCGCGGCGGGCCAAGGCCTTGCGTGGCGCGACACCCGGCCAGGCCTCCGAGGTCAAGACCCGCTACCTGCGCATGATCTTGCATCACGACAGTGGCGATATGCACGGAGAGGTCCTGGAGGGGCGCTATCAGGGCGCGCGCCTGGATCAGCTGACCATGGACGATTTGGTGGAATTGTGGCGCGAATGTCAGGACAGCGACTTGCAGTCGGCCGCCGTCCTGGAGGCCTATCTCGACCGCATTCATGGCCAGGATTGGCGCGAGGCGGCCAGCGCGCGCTTTGGCGAAGGCGGGGCGCCCAGGGGATCGTCGGCCGGCGCCATGACCGAGGACGAGGCATTGGCCATCCTGGGACTGGAAGCCGGTGCCAAGGAACGTGAGATCATCGAGGCCCACCGCCGCTTGATGCAGAAAGTGCACCCCGACCACGGTGGCTCCAACTACCTGGCCTCGAAGATCAACGAGGCCAAAGAGCTGCTACTTGCCCGAACCCGCGGCCGGGCAAGCGCCGTTTAAGGCTCCCGTAATAATTTCCGGTCAATTTTTCATCGGACGGGCGGGGTGAACCGGGATCGCCGATGGCGGCCGGTGGCGCAACTTGCCTGACGTGCGGGCCTGTGGCATAGGGTCCGCTTCGCAATGCACGAGAGGCGCTGAAATGGGGCGATCGGTCAGAAAAGCGGTGTTTCCTGTGGGCGGGCTTGGCACTCGGTTTCTACCGGCGACCAAGGCCATGCCGAAGGAGATGCTGCCGATCGTCGACACGCCTCTGATACAATATGCGGTTGAGGAAGCCTGGGACGCCGGCATCGAGGAGGTTATCTTCGTCACCGGCCGCGGCAAGGCCGCGATCGAGGATCACTTCGACATTTCCTGGGAATTGGAAGAAACCCTGAAGGCTCGGGGCAAGACCGGTGTCCAAGCCGATCTTAAGCAGATCGCACGCCAGCCGGGCGCCATCGCCTACGTTCGCCAGCAAGAGCCCCTGGGCCTCGGCCACGCGGTCTGGTGCGCGCGAAACCTGGTCGGCGACGAGCCTTTCGCCGTAATCCTGGCCGATGATCTCGTGCTTGCCCCGACGCCTTGTCTGCGGCAGTTGATCGAGGTCCACGACCGGGTCGGGGGGAACGTGGTCGCGGTCGAGGACGTCCCGCGCGATCAGACGGACCGCTATGGCATCCTCGATGTCGTCGAGGACGACGGCCGCGTTGCGCGCGCCAGCGGATTGGTTGAGAAACCCGTGCCGGCCGAGGCGCCGTCGACCCTTTCGATCATCGGGCGCTACGTGCTGCAGCCTGAGGTCATGGCCGAGCTGTCGCGGCACGACAAGGGCGCCGGCGGGGAAATCCAGCTCACCGATGCCATGGCCAAGACGCTTGACCGTGTGCCATTCCATGGGCTGCGTTTCGGGGGTAGACGCTTCGATTGCGGTAGCAAGGAAGGCTTCCTGGAGGCCAATATCGCTTTTGCCTTGGAGCGAGCCGACCTGCGGGACGCCGCGGCCGAAATTTTAGAGCGCTATGCACGTCAGGTGGCGAGCACGAAAAAGAGCGCGGATTCCTGAAGGGGAAATCCGTCTGCCGCGCGGGTCGCCCTTTCACAGGGCGGGGCGCTTTTGGAACTTGAACGACAACGGTTAAGGAGGACTGTCGACTATGCGAATTGCGATGGTGGGTACGGGCTATGTCGGATTGGTCTCCGCGGCCTGCTTTTCGGAGTTCGGCATCGAGGTCGTCTGCGTCGATACGGACGCGGGTAAGATCGAGAACCTCAATGCCGGCGAAATACCGATTTACGAGCCTGGCCTCGACGCCTTGGTGTCGGCCAACCGGGCGGCCGGGCGCTTGAAGTTCACCACCGACATTGCACAGGCGGTCGATGGCGCTCAGGCGGTTTTCATTGCCGTGGGAACACCGACAAACCCGCGTGACGGGAGCGCGGATCTCTCGATCCTCCATGAGGCCGCCCGCTCCATCGCCCGCTGCATCAGCGACTATACGGTCGTGGTCACCAAGTCGACGGTGCCCGTCGGCAGCGGGCGCCAAGTGGCGAGCATCATCCGCGAGGCCAACCCCGGGGCCGAGTTCGACATGGTCTCCAATCCGGAGTTCCTGCGTGAAGGCGCCGCCATCAGTGATTTCATGCGGCCCGACCGCGTGCTGATCGGCACCAACAGCAACCGCGCCCGCGAGGTCATGGCTGCCATCTATCGGCCGCTCTATCTGATCGAGACGCCGATCGTCTTCACCAGCCTGGAAGCGTCGGAGTTGACCAAGTATGCGGCCAATGCCTTCCTCGCGACGAAGATCGCCTTCATCAACGAGATGGCCGATTTGTGCGAGGCCGTGGGCGCCGATGTCCATGATGTCGCCCGCGGCATCGGTCTCGACGGTCGCATCGGCCGCAAGTTCCTGCATCCGGGCCCAGGCTTCGGCGGATCGTGCTTTCCGAAGGACACACGCGCGCTCAGCCACTCGGCCCATGCCGCCGGCAGGCCGTCGCGGATCGTCGATGCGGTCATCGCCGTCAACGATGAGCGCAAAAAGGACATGGCCCGCCGGGTTGTCGAGCAATGTGACGGCTCGGTGGCAGGCAAGACCATCGCTGTCCTGGGCGTGACCTTCAAGCCCAACACCGACGACATTCGCGAGGCGCCCAGCCTGGAAATCCTACCGGCCCTGCAGGACGGAGGGGCGAAGATCCGCGCCTTCGATCCGGCGGGCATGGACAACGCCCGTGAGGTCATTGAGGACGTTACTTGGTGCGAAAGCGCCTATGAGGCGGTGAAGGATGCCGAGGCCGTCGTCATCATCACCGAGTGGAACGAGTTCCGCGCGCTCGATCTGGACCGCATGAAGGAGTTCATGGCCACGCCGGTGATGGTTGACCTGCGTAATATCTACAATCCCGATGAGATGGCGGGCGCCGGTTTCAAATATAGCTGTGTCGGTCGGCCATATGCCGGATCCGGACCGTCGACCTAACCGAGTAAGATCCAAGGAGCCCTTCTCCAGTGAGCAAACGAGAATTCGATCCTACGATCCTGCGCGAATACGACATCCGCGGTATCGTCGGCGAAACCTTGAGCGACGACGATGCAATGCTGCTCGGACGGGCCTTTGGCACCTATGCGGGCCGGCGGGGCGCGCGCGCGATCGCGGTGGGCTACGACGGGCGCATCAGCTCGCCAGGGCTTGCCGCCGCCCTTCGCGAAGGCCTGAAGCAAAGCGGGCAGGATGTCTTTGATGTCGGCCGCGGTCCGACACCGATGCTCTATTTCGCGACGTTCCACCTCCCGGTTGATGGCGGGATCATGGTCACCGGATCGCACAATCCGCCCGACTACAACGGCTTCAAGCTGAGCCTCCAGAAAGAACCCTTCTTCGGTCAGGCGATCCAGTCCCTGGCCGCGCTCGTCGGGGACGATGACCTGGATAGTGGGGCGGGACGAGAGACCGAACGCTCGGTCTTCACGGCCTATATCGACAGACTGATGCAGGATTTCGAGCCCAGCCGGCCTCTCAAGGTCGTTTGGGATGCGGGGAACGGTGCCGCTGGCGAGGCTCTCGCCGCGCTCGTGGCCCACCTGCCGGGTGAGCACATTCTTCTCTTCGAGGAGATCGACGGGACTTTCCCCAACCACCATCCGGACC
>JBFELD010000193.1:0-5544 GCA_041552375.1 Kiloniellaceae bacterium
CCAATAGGGTCGTGATCGCGTTGACCGCATCGTTGACGGCATCGATCCGCTCCAGATGCGCGCTTATGACCTCGCGGCTCGACAGGGTTTTATCGCGAATGGCATTCGCCAGCTCGGCGGCGCTCCAGCGCCATATATCGTTGGCCATACTAGGCTCCATGTCTTTGGTTTTCGACCGCGCCCCCGACGGTGTTCCGGGCTTGGCCAACACGCTGGCGACCGCGCGGGGCATGGGCTCGTCGTCGCGAAGACTTCCAGGGGTAATGCGGGGATCGAGAACGCGCGGGCGACCTGCCGCTGGGATCGAGAACAGGGGCGGCTTGGTGATCGGGTGTCGTCAGGTGGCGCGCGTCTTCATACCGGCAGCATAGGCCCGCCGCGACGAGGATGCAATTCACTCGCGTTGAATGGGCTGCCGAACGGCGCAAATCGCTTCGCAAGGAATTGGTGCAGCCCAGAAGTGAGTTGCAAGACCGTCGAAAGTCGGAGTTAAGATATCGGACTGGTGAGATCTGAGGCGGACCAATCCAGATCACTCGGGAGTGGGGAAGACACATGGCGAGCACATCGACAGGCGCTCGAAAATTGATCGAAGGGAAGCCGGCGCTGATCGTCATCGATATTCAGGCCGGAACCTTCGATGACAAGATCGAAAAGAGGGCGATCGCTCATATGCCCGGCTATGAAGAGCGCATGGCCAAAGCGCGCATCGCGATCGACAAGGCGCGCGAGCTCGACATTCCGGTGATCTTCATTCAGGAGGTGCACCGCCCCGACCTGGTCGATTTCGGCCGCGAGTTGGACGGCAGCGAGGACATACACTGTCTCGAGGGCGACCCGAACACGGAGGTCGCCGTCAAGGAAATGGGTTTTCTACCGACAGACTACCTTATCAAGAAACGGCGCTACTCGGCCTTCTTCGGAACGGACTTCGAGATCCTGCTGCGTGGGCTGAACGTCGACACGCTGTTGTTGTGTGGCGGCCTGACCGATGTGTGTGTTCACTACACCTTCGTCGATGGCCATCAGTCGGATTACTTTTGCCGGGTGATCGAGGACTGCGTTGCCGGCTCCAGTGAGGATGCGCACGAAGCCGCCCTGCGCGCCATGGAGTACCTTCAGAGTGGCGCGCGTCGCTCCTTGGACGGGGTCTTGAGCGCGATGGAGGACCATCGAAGCTCCGCATCCGCCGTCTAGTCCTGCCGAGCGATACCGCTGGCCGCGCCGGTCTCGTGGAAGACGATCCGGGCTGGCCGTCGGCTTCGCCGAAAGCCGAAAACCCCTCTTCAAACTTTCAATTGAAATTTCATTTTGCCTTTCTTATACTGGAAGCCCCTAGTATCGGTTTCGTTATATTCTCTTTTACTGCCATCATTATTAATAATACCATCAATATATTTAGGGTTAAATTATAAGTACAGTATATCAATTTTGCATGTAGCAAATTATATTCAATCAGGTAGATCATGGAAGAAACGAGCACATCCTATCGAAAAGTTACAATTTTTTCGTCTATAATCATCACTCTATTTACAATAGAGATAACATTGTATTTTATGTCTTCTTTCTTTTACATGGGGCCGGGTGGCCAAGGGCAAAAGATATGGAGGACTTTACTCCACCGCCATTCCGATATTCCCGGTTTGACTTACGAGCTGGTGCCTGACGCGCGGAGCAATTCGGTATACGGCCTCGTGAGGACGAACAGCTATGGGATGAGGGATGCGGAGCCCTTGTCTTCAACTGATCCCGGTGTGATCAGAATTGCTGCTGTTGGCGACTCCGTCACCTTTGGATTTCTCGTAAAGGATAACGAGGCTTATCCGAGTGCTTTGGAAGCGATGATACGAGAGAAAATCGGATCAAGCGGCAATAGCATCGACGTATTGAACTTTGGTGTTGGCGGCTATTCCACGAAAGATGAGGTGTCGGTCATCGAGCATAAAGCTTTACCGTGGAAGCCGGATTTGATCTTGATGGGTTACGTATTGAACGACCCTGAAACCGATGCCATCCAGCCGCTGAACCGGCACTACGCGGAGTGGGATTGGTGGTGGAACATCCACATTTGGCGGCTGATCGCGCAGGTCAAAAACAGGCTCGAAATCCTGTTCTTGGGTCATGGGGATTATTTGACCTACCTGCACTGGGAGAAGTCGGAAAAGTGGAAGACCGTCGAAGCTTCCTTTGAAACGATCAAGGGGCTTACCGCCGAGTTGGATATCCCTGTGATGTTGGTCATATTCCCGATGTTTCCGGAGGATAGTTGGGCGTCCTACGCGTACGAACCACTTCACCGGCAAATCAGCAAGGCGGCGACGGCCGCCGGCCTGGATGTGCTCGATCTGCTCGACACTTACCAAGATCATCCGCCCACCGAACTGTGGGTGAGGCCGAACGACTCGCACCCGTCGGTTTTTGCCCACGCGTTGGCGGCGTCAGCGATCTTCACGAAGATCGAAGCCGACTACGCGAAAGTTTTCGCCCGCCCCGAAGCCCAGGTTCAAGCGCCTATCGCGACTGAGTAGGAAATTCAAGGGCGAGGGGCCGGGACGGGCGTCGTCTTCAGTCCCGAAGTTGCCGTGCGGCCGCGGCATAGCCACCGTCCGAACCGTCGATGAAGTGCATGTGGCCGGAGCTCAGAATGGAAGGTACGACGCAGGTCATGAGCGCTTCTTCCTGCGTGTGCAGGCCATAGCGGATGACACCGGCCTTGGTTGCGTCTTCCAGCAGGTCGCGCAGCCGCCCGATCGTCGCTTGCGAGCAATCCACGGTCATCATCAAGCCGTCGTCGAATTTACGAAAATCCGTGTTGACGGTGATCTCGCGCCGATAGCGGGCCGGGTCGAAGCGGCCGATGGGCCTTCCCGATTTGAACAGGACCCACGCCAGCGAGGCGCCGGCGATAACACTAAGTCGCCGCCAAATTTTCGCACGCCCCATCTGAGCGACACGGGATTGCAATGCGATGGACCTCGAGGGCCAACGCACATCCGGGCCTTGCGCTGGGACCGGGTTTCCCGAGGCGGTCTCTTCGAGGATCCCGATCACCTTGGCAGTGGCTTGTGAGAAGTCCGCTTGTGACGTGCCCGGGGCTTTTTTGACGATCAGAGAGACGATCTTCCCTTGTGTGTGCCGTATCGGGCCCCACTGACAAGATAGGCCGGTCAAGTCGGGCTCGCCATCCGGGTCGCTGGCGGGGAGGGCGAGCGCATCGCTCTTGAGTTGTGCCTCGGCCCATTCCAAGCCTTCCCCGGCGAACATGGCATAGCGGACGTCGTCGGAGGCCTTCCAGAAGGCAACCGTGACATCGAGGCCGGCGGCGCGGATCTCCGAGACACTTGTCATGCCCACGCGCAATCCAAGCTCCAGATCTCTCTCGGCCCAGGTGGCGACGCGGCGAAGAGCCTCAGCCGCCAAGGCGGCCTGATCCGGAGGTACCGCGAAGTGAGCGCCGTCGCCCCCGAACGCGAAGAGTGGCAGATCGCCGTCGAGCGCGTTCGTGACGGCGCTGATCGTTGCCGCGCCCGCCAGGTTGACCGCCTTGTACCGGCCTGCTTCGATGGCGGCGGTGGACCCGACCACATCGGAGACACCGATGCGCCAGTCGTCCGGTAGGGGGGCGTAGCGCGATGGGTCGGCGACTTGTGCGAAACGCTCCAGGACCGGAACGCCCGCTATCCATGCCTCGCTCACGGCATTGTCCTCTCTTCCCATCTACATCCAAGCTTAGCCGGGATGTGCCGTGAGCACCTATATTGGAATGGTAACTTTGAAGGACACGTCTTTTTACGCCGTACGTCCTTTGATTGCGCGCAACGTCTCGTCGATGGCCTTTTGCGCGACCAACAATTCATCGGTCGAGCCGGCCATGAAGATCCGCCCCGAGGCCCCCATCATCTGGATATCGACGATGGTCGAGCCTGCCGCGACTTTCTCCGCCTCGTTGGCGGCCACGGCGGCGAAGAGTGCCGGTGCCATCTCGTAGAGCAGCAACGACTGACCGGGAAGGATCATCGAGGCGTTGCGCATGCGGTTGAGTATGATGGCGTGTTGATCGGCCACCTCCTCGATGATGTCAGTGTAGAGCGTCGCGGGCGCCAGTTGGTCGGATGCCTTGGCGCCGATACCCGCGAGGATCGCCTCGCCGGCACCCGAGACCTCCGCCGGGTCGCTCGAATGCAGCTCCAAGAGCCCGAACTGGCGCTCGGTGAAGAGAATGCCGGGCTCCATGTCCGGGGCCGCCTTGAGAGCCAGATCGACGATGCGGTGAATGGAGAGCGCCGGCGCCACCTCGATGATGAGGCTGTGATCGCCGGCCATGGGCGGATACCCCCTGGCTCGTGTTGGCGTCGACATGTAGGCGGCGAACTGCGGCTGCAGATCCTCGATCGGCAGATAGACGCGAAGCTCGGTCATCGCGGGCCTGTCTCCTCCGGTGGCGCCGATGGTCCCTTCGGCCCGCGCGCGGCCGGCCGATGGACCATCGCGGGGGCGCCAGAGTTACTTGCTCGCGGAGGTGAAATGCTTGCTGAGGTCCTGATGCGGGCGCGGGATGACGTGGACCGAGACCAGCTCGCCGACCTGGCCAGCGGTCTCCGCGCCCGCTTCCGTCGCCGCCTTGACCGCGCCGACATCGCCCGAGATGACGACGGCGACCAGGCCGTCGCCGACCTCCTCGCGCTTGACGATGGACACGTTGGCAGCTTTGACCATAGCGTCGGCGGCCGCGAGCGCGGCGACGAAGCCTTTGGTTTCGATCATGCCCAGAGCTTGGTTAGCCATTTTCGTTCTCCTCCAATGAAATTCGATCTTCGACCTGTTGGACGCGCGCTCAAGAGCGCTCGTCGATGGACCCGATGATCAGGGCGTCGACAGGCGCCCTGACCCCCTCGAAATAACCGGCGGCAACCGATCCTTGAGTGATCAGCACCTCCTCATCGTCACCGCACCCTAGCGGATCGAAGGCGATGACCCGTGCACCGCCCTGGACCTCGACTTCGAGCAACGCGCCTTGCGGCAAGGTCTCGACTCGTTTCGTCGACCAGACGCGGCCGATCACCCGTCCCTTGATCATCTCTCCATCCTTTCAATCGAAATGCCACGCTGGCGCAGACGGTCTCGGGCCAAAGGCGTGGTGCGGACCGTCTTGCCGAGGATCACCGTTTTGGTTCCAGGCGCCAGACGATCCACTTGGCGTTCGGTCAACAGCCCGTGTTCGATGCGCGCGGCCGCGCCGGATGCCGCGGGCGGCGCGCCGCCGGTCGTCTCGCCGCTCTTGGCACCCGACAGGCGAAAGACGGTTTTGCCCGACTTCAGGCGTTGAAGCTCCTCGGGCTGCTCGCACAAGGCGAGGATGCGCCGCACGAGGTCTTGAAGGTCTCCGTCCCCGTTGATCGTGACCGCGATTTCGCGGGGGGCGCCTGCCTCGGCGGTCCCGCGTTTCGTCTTGCGCAGGCGCGACAGCTCTTCGGCCAGGACTTCTCGGACGATCTGGGCGAGCATCGGGTCGGACATCACGATGCCTCCCGGCCTGCGCCCATC
>JBFELD010000194.1:0-5539 GCA_041552375.1 Kiloniellaceae bacterium
GC
The DNA here is from genome assembly GCA_041552375.1 of Kiloniellaceae bacterium. GTDB lineage: Bacteria > Pseudomonadota > Alphaproteobacteria > Kiloniellales > Kiloniellaceae > JAJFGK01. The sequence continues at coordinate 3 of JBFELD010000194.1, forward strand.
GCCGATAAAGCACCAGGACCACCCAGACACTGGCGACGAAGAAGGCGCCGGTGTGCAAAAACCAGCCGAGCGCGGCCAGGCTGAAGAAATAGGCCCGCAGGCCATTGTTGAAATGCTCGGCCGCCAAGGTATTGACCCGGGCGATGCGCAAGGCGTGACGCTCGGCTTCCGCCTCGTCGGTTGGTTCGAGTGCCGTCGCCCCGACAAGGACCGAGCAGGTGTTGAAAAGACGAAACGCCCAGGCGAACTTGAAGAAGGCGTATACGAAGATGCCGATCAGGAGAAGGGTCTTGATCTCCCACAGCGCCCGCGATGGCGCGGCCAGAAGGGGCAGATGCTCGAACACGGCGATGGCCTGATCGGTGGCCCCGAGCAGCGCGAAAAGTCCACCGACCAAGAGGATCGCCGTCGAGGCGAAAAAGGCGGCGCCATTGAGCTGGTTGCCCAGGATTGTGGTATCGACGACACGGTTCTCGCGCCGGATCATTTGACGCATCCAACGCAGGCGGTAGGCGCTCATGACGCCCGTCATGCTGCGGCCCGCGCTCTCGCCCCGATCGGCGATCGTCGCATACAAGCTCCAGCTGGCGATGAACCAGACCAGGGCGAGGATGTCCAGGAGGGAGAAATCCATCATGGGGTATCGGTCCTTGACCCGTCTTGCGCCCGCGGCTCGGCCAGAAAACGGTCGATCGCCAGGACGGCCGCCGCCAGGTTTTGGTCGAGGCTGCGCCCGGACGCCTTGCGGGGTTTGAGCGAGTGGTCGCCATCGTCGATCCAACAGAGATCGATGCTGGACGACAAGGCATAGCCCGCCACTTCGTCGGGCGTGCCAAAGGGATCGCGCGTGCCCTGCACGATCAGCGTCGGCGTCGCGATCGCTCGCAAGTGCTCCGTGCGCAGCGTTTCGGGCCGGCCTGGGGGATGAAACGGGTAGCCGAGGCAGACCAGACCGGCAGCGCCGATCTCATCGGCGATGAGACTGGCCATCCGCCCGCCCAGCGACTTGCCGCCGACGGTCATGCGCGATCGCGGGTGGGCGTGGCGCAGATCGGCGGCGGCGTTGCGCCAATCCTCGAGAAGTCTCGCCGCCGCCGGCGGCGGGCGCTTGGCACCACCTGTTCGCCGGGCCGCCATGTAAGCGAACTCGAAGCGCGCCACGCGATGTCCCCGGATGGCGAGTCCAGCGGCGATCGCCTGCATGAAATCGCTGTCCATGGGCGCACCGGCGCCGTGCGCCAGCACAAGGATCGACGAGGCGTCCTCGGGTCCGTCGAGGAGGTAGGTCATGGTCTTTCGTCCGGCGCTCGCCACGATTGATGCGAACTTCTGATTCGGGACACTAAGGCTAACGCTGTCTTAACCAAGCGGCCGCAAGATGGCCAGGGGCAAGACGGACGCCTTGATGTCGATGGGATATCCAAGAGCCGCGGCGTTGGACCGGGGTGGCTTGGAGAAGGACTCGATCATGGACGATATCAAACAACGGGACCTTGGCCAGATCCCCGAGGACGAGCTTACGGACGAGGAGCGCGCCGAGCTCAAGCGCCGTTTCGACGAATTCGTCGGCCGGCTGCGCCAGAATGGCGGCCTGGAGGCGATCGATTCGCAGAAGGCCAGTCAAGTCCAGCGGTGGGATCCGCGGCGCCACTCACGCAAGCGCTGAGGTGCAAGAGCGTAAGGGGGGCGCGGGGCTACTTCTTGCGGAAGGAGTCCAGGGTAACGATCTTCGTGCTGTCCTCGGTCTTATCGCCGCTGGACGTATTTTCCTCGTCGCTCGGCGCCTCATCGCCCTCAACCTCCTCTTCGCTCGGCGGCAGATCCGGCAACCCCTCCGGGGCCTCGAATTGTAGACCGAAACGCACGGACGGGTCGGCAAAGGCGATCACCGCCTCGAATGGCACGACTAGGTGGCTGGGAACGTTGGAAAAGCTGAGCGTCACCTCGAAGCCTTGGTCGCTGGTCTTCAGGTCCCAGAATTGGTGCTCCAACACAATGGTCATCTCGCCCGGATAGCGCTTGCGCAAGTGATTGGGCACCTCGACGTCGGGGTGATCGGTGCGGAAGGTGATGTAAAAATGATGCTCGCCGGGAAGACCGTCCTCCGCGACCTGGGACAAGGCCTTGCGCACGACCCCGCGCAGAGCCTCTTCAACCATCTGTTCGTACCTGAACCCATCCTTGGACATCGTGCTCGGCTTCCCCTGCTCCGGCACCGCCCCGCCCGTTTGTTTTGCTTTTGATATTCGCCGGGGCCGGTCGATTGAGGTGGGGCAACTTCTGTTGCCAGGTGTGCCCCGAACCCCGCCCGGACGTCTGACCGCCCGGGACTTAAAGTCGGACCGTCCGACCGCCCTTAAGCGGCGAGACGAGCCTCAGCATAGTTGTCATTCGCAACTATCATAATGGCCCGATAACGGCGGTACCATGCCGGACACCGAATCTGTCTTTACCACGCGCGTCGATCCTATTTCGCCCCCATGAAGGCCACCGGTGGTCCATTGACCCTACCGATCGCCGATGATCTTGGTGGAGGCGCCGGGTACTGCCCCCGGGTCCGCTACGCTTATTCCACAGGCCCGTTTAGCGTCATAGTCGGTTTCCCGACATACCTAATATAGGAACTACGGGCCGGTTACGAAAGGATGAAACTGGCAAGAGCGAAGGGGCACCTGTGATGCATTTTTTGTCCCTCCGGCGGTCGAGACGGTTTTCCGTCCGGGTCGAATCGCGTAAAATCGTCTCAGCGGGCTGGCGAGCGAACTGATTCGGGTTTGATAAGGCGGTGCAGCAGTATCTCGAACTCATGCGTCATGTTCGCGACCATGGCGTACTGAAGGGCGACCGCACGGGCACGGGGACCAAAAGCGTCTTCGGTTACCAGATGAGGTTCGACCTCCAGGCGGGGTTTCCCCTGCTCACCACCAAGAAGATCCATCTCAAGTCGGTCATCCACGAGCTTCTATGGTTCCTGCAAGGCGACAGCAACATCGCCTATCTGCAGGCCCATGGCGTTCGGATCTGGAACGAGTGGGCCGACGAGAAGGGCGATCTCGGGCCGGTTTATGGTCATCAGTGGCGCTCCTGGCCGACCGCCGATGGCCGAACGGTCGATCAGTTCGCCCAACTCATCGAGCAGATCGCGACCAATCCGAACTCGCGCCGGCTCATCGTCTCGGCTTGGAATGTGGGCGACCTCGAGCGCATGGCGCTGCCGCCCTGCCACTGCTTCTTTCAGTTTTACGTGGCCGACGGCCGATTGTCCTGCCAGCTCTATCAGCGCTCCGCCGATATTTTTTTGGGTGTGCCCTTCAACATCGCCTCCTACGCTCTGTTGACGCTGATGGTGGCGCAGGTCACGGGCCTTGCGCCCGGCGAGTTCGTGCACACCTTCGGCGACGCCCATCTCTATCTCAACCATCTTGGTCAAGTGGATGAGCAACTTCGGCGCCAGCCACTGGCCTTGCCAAGCATGCATATGAACCCCGATGTCAGGGACATTTTCGCGTTTCGGTACGAGGATTTCCGCTTGGAGGGCTACGAGGCCCATCCCCATATCGCCGCTCCGGTCGCGGTCTGAGGCGCGGTGGCCACGGTGGACGCGGACGATCTCCACGACGCGGAGCCGGCCATGCGCGTGTGTCTTGTCGTCGCCATGGCGCGCAATCATGTCATCGGCCACGATGGCGGCCTGCCGTGGCATATCTCGGCCGATCTCCGGCGGTTCAAGCGGATCACGATGGGAAAGCCGGTCGTCATGGGGCGCAAGACCTTCGAGTCGATCGGCCGACCGCTACCGGGGCGGCACAATATCGTCGTCACCCGCGACCCGGACTATCGGAATGAGGGGATCGCCGTGGCGTCCGACCTCGGCTCCGCGTTGAAAGCCGCCGCGCGCTTTAACCGCACCAGCGGCGAGCGCGAGATCATGGTCATCGGCGGCGGCGAGATCTACCGCCAGGCTCTGCCCTTGGCCGAGCGGGTCTACCTGACCGAGGTATCGGCGGAACCGGAGGGTGACGCGGTTTTTCCGGCTCTATCGGAGAGCGACTGGATCGAGGTGGCACGCGAGGAACACGAGGGGCAGGAGGATGGCGCCGACCATCCCTACAGCTTCGTTGTGCTCGATCGCAGGCCCTGTGGCCCGACCTGACGATCGGGTGCCGTCCTTTCCACTCGCGCGCAGTCGCGTGGAGCGCTAGGGTGTGATGAACAGTATCGCGCAAGCCAAATGAAAGGGGGAGCATAAGCCCATGGCGAAGGTATCTTCGAGCACTGAACTTCCGGTTCCGGCACAGTCCGTATGGATGGTGATCGGTGGATTCAACGCTCTGCCGGACTGGCACCCGGCGGTAGAAAAGAGCGAACTGGAGGAAGACGGCGGGACGAAGCTGCGCACCTTGTCCCTGGCCGGCGGCGGGACCATCGTGGAGCGGCTGGAGGCCAAGGACGAAAGGGAGAGAACCTACAGCTACTCCATCTTGTCCGGGCCGTTGCCGGTGGCGAACTATCAGGCCACGATCCGCGTGCGCGAGAACGACAGCGGAGGCTGCACCGTCGAGTGGAGCAGCGAGTTCGATCCCGCCGGCGCGCCCGAGACCGATGCCATGGCCGCCATCCGTGGTATCTACGAGGCCGGGTTCATGAACCTGCAACGCATGTTCGGTGGCGGCTGAGCGTCTCGACGCGGCTCACTGCATGACGATCTTCGGAGCGGCCTTGCCGGCGCCTTCGCCGCCGGCGAGCGCCGCCCAGATCTTCTCGGCAATCGCTCGGTAGGTCGCGGCCACCGGCCCGTCGGGGTGCGAGGCAACGATCGGGCGACCATCATCGGAGGTGGTGCGGATCGCGATATCCAGCGGCATCTCGCCCAAAAACTCCATACCCAGCTCACCCGCGACCTTGCGGGCGCCGCCGTGGCTGAAGATGTGAGACTCGTGGCCGCACTCGGGGCACACGAAAAGGCTCATGTTCTCGATGATGCCCAGCACCGGGACATCGACTTTACGGAACATGTTGAGCCCCTTACGGGCGTCCAGAAGGGCAATGTCCTGGGGTGTCGAGACGATGACCGCACCGCTCAGCGGGACCTGTTGGGCCATGGTGAGCTGAGCATCGCCGGTCCCCGGCGGCATATCGACGACGAGCACGTCGATCTCGCCCCACGCCACGTCACGCAACATTTGCTGCAGCGCTGATTGAACCATGGGACCGCGCCAGATCATGGGCGTGTCCTCGGCGACGAGAAAGCCCATGGACATGCATTTGACGCCATAGTTCTCCATCGGCGTCAGGGTGCGGCCGTCGGGTGAGGCCGGACGCCCGGAAATGCCCAGCATTCGTGGCTGCGAGGGGCCGTAGATGTCGGCGTCGAGCAGGCCCACACTGTGTCCCTGCTGGTCCAGCGCCAAAGCCAGGTTGGTCGCCGTGGTCGATTTGCCCACACCACCCTTGCCCGAGGCCACGGCAATAATGAAGCGAATACCGGGTATGCCCGATTGCGGCGCTGGCGCGCCAGCACCGGCGGGGCCCGTTCC
>JBFELD010000195.1:0-5534 GCA_041552375.1 Kiloniellaceae bacterium
ACCATCTCGATGCGCGAGGTGTCGAGCAGGCGCAAAATTGCCTGCTTGGCGCGGACGTCCTCGAAGTTCTCCACATACTTGGCAACGATGGTGCCGTCGAAGGGCGCGCGCAGATAGGTATAGTCCAGCTCGTCGCGGGCGCTCTGCACGGAGGCATCCAGCGAGTCGATCTCGGCGTCCTTGGCGGCGATGTCCTCGGGCCGCGCCCCGACCTCGGCGATGCGCAGCTCCTCGCGAGCGCTGCTGAGCTGGGCGTCGGCCGCCGATTTTTCGGCTTCCGCCAGGTCGACCATGGATTGGCTGACCGCACCCGGATCCTGTTCTTGAATTCCCTTCACGCGGCTGAGATTTTGCTGAGCGAGCCTCACCGCCGCCTCGGCCTCGTTCATGCCGGCCTTCGCGCGCTGAATGTCTTCAGGACGGGCGATGCGCATGGCCTCGAGCTCCGAGCGTGCCCGGTGGAGCTGCCCGTCGACATTGCGCAGGCTGACCTCGAAGTCGCGGGAATCGATCCGCGCCAGCAAGTCGCCCTCTTCAACCACGTCGCCGATATTGATCGGCAGGGCAATCAGCGGCCCCGACACGCGGAAAGAGAGGTTGACCTCCTGGGTCGCCTTGGCCCGTCCCGGCAAGCTATCACCGTGCTGGATGACCTCGCCGCCGATCTGGACCGCGCGCACCGGCCTGATGGGATCGACCTCGGCAACCTCCTGTTCGCAAGCCGATAGCAGAGCGGCGACCAACATCGTCACGGCGGCGATGCCGCAAACCCGTGTCATCTGGCAATTCCCTTTAATGATATCCGGCCCATTAACATACTCGCATAAAATCCGTCACCAATCCGGCCGGCGGAAGAGGTTGTCCCGCGCCTCGGCATCCTTGCCGGTCTTGGGTGCGTCACCGAGGTCGCTGGCCGGCAAGATGCCGTCCCAGTCGGTGCGGGCACGCATCTCCGCTTCGATCTCCTCGGGCACGAATTCGTTCTCGCCGCGAAGCTGCCAGCCGCCGCCCAATCCGCGGTAGATGCCGATGAGGTTTTGAGCGATGGCCGACCGGCTGCTGGCCAAGTCGTCCTCCTGGCTGACCAAGAACTCCTGCGCATCGAGAACGCGTGTGAAATCCACCAGGCCCTCGCGGTATTGCAGCAACGCGAGATCCACCGACCGCCGCGATGCATCCACCCCATCGGTCAGGAAAGCCGCTTGTTCCTGGGTGTTGAGGAAACCGGAGATCGCGTCCTCCACCTCCTGATAGGCGCGCAAAACGGTGTCCTGATAAGCGATGGCCAATTGCTGGAAGCGCGCATCCTCGACCCGAACGTTATTGGTCAAGCGGCCGTAGTTGAAGATCGGCAGGCTCACCGCCGGCCCGATGAAACCGGTAAAGCTGTCGCCATCGAAGAGATCGCTGAGAGCGGCATTGTTCGACTGGCGGCCCCCGTCGTGGCTGGTTTCGAAGCCGATGAAGCCGGCGAGCGTGAACCGCGGATAGAGATCGGCCTCGGCAACTCCGATGCGTGCGCTCTGCGACGCCGCCTCCAGCTCCGCCTGTCGGATGTCCGGGCGGCGGCGCAGCAGCTCGGCCGGAATACCGACGGCGACCTCCGCCGGCGCGCTCGGGATGAGACCGGAGGTGCCCAATACGTTCCGCATATTCTGCGGCGGCAGTCCGAGCAGGACGCTCAGGGCATTGGTCGACTGACGCCGCCCGGCCTCGAAGCTGGGCAAGAGCGCCTCGGTGCTGCGCAGCTGCGCGCGAGCCTGCTGAACGTCCAGCTCGGTAACCTGGCCACCGCGGAATTGCGCGTCCGTAATTTGAAGCGTTCGCTCCTGGATCTGAATGTTACCGCGGACCAGCTTGATCCGTTCCTCGAATTCCCGGATCAAGACATAGGTGCGCGCCACCTCGGCCGTCAGCGACACGAGCAGGTCATCATAGCCGGCGATCTGCGCGCCCAAGGCCGCGTCCGCCGACTCGATGCCGCGCTGAAACCGGCCCCAGAAGTCGATCTCCCAGCTCGCATCCAAGCCCACGGAGGTGCTCCCGAAGGAGCGGTTCGACCCGGCCGAATTTGCGGCGTTCTTGCTGACCCTGCCGTAGCTGTAGGAGCCGTTGGCCTCTTGCACCTGCGGGTACTGATCGCCGATGGCGATGCCCAGGCGCGCACGGGCCTCCAGAATGCGAACGCCCGCAGCCTGCAATGTGAGGTTTTCCCGGCTTGCGCGCTCGACCAACTCGTTCAGCACCGGATCATCGAAGACCTGCCACCAAGCGCTGACGTCGATCTCCTCTTCCTTGATCCTGGGCTCCTCGGTCTCCAGCCAAGTCTCGGCCGGAGGCGCCGTCGGGGTCTCGAAGTCCGGACCCAGCTTCGTACAGCCCGAGACGACGATCGCCAGCGCAAGAGAAGAGATTGCCGCTCGCGCGGGTATTCGATTGCCAAGGCTCGAACGCGAGCCCCCCGAAGCGGGCGCGAGCGCCCCGCCAAACAGCCCCATCACCGACATCTTGCCTCCCCGAAGTGCTGCCGGAAAATCTCCCGGCAACCGGCTCCCACTTTTGTACCAATTATGATTATCGAATTTTTGATCCACAACCCTTCGTTTTAATTTCAAGGTGTTTCATCATGGAAGCGCCGAAGAGTGCCGTGCTCAAGAGGCGGCGCAGCGTTTTTCACCACCATCGCCGGCCGATCCATGCTATTTCTGGCGCCTTACGGACGCGATCGCGGAAGGAAAGCGCGCATGGCCGAGCATGGATACGAGTCCGGACGCCTGGATCTGCCTTTCGTCGGCCACTGCACCTTCGGCAAGCAACCGGCCTGCCTCGACTGGCGGGCGATCGACGCCCACGTGGCGGTTCTCGGCGCGCCCTTCGACATGGGCACCCAGTACCGCGCCGGCGCGCGCTTCGGGCCGCGGGCGATCCGCGAGGCCTCGACGCTCTTCTCCTTCGGACACGGCGGCGCCTACGATTTCGAGGACGACGTGACCTATCTGCCCGTCGACAAGGTTCGCATCGTCGACATCGGCGACGCCGACATGATCCACACCGACACCCTGAAGAGCCACGACAACATCGAGATGGCGGTGCGCGCCATTCTCGCCGCCGGCGCTCTGCCGGTGGTCCTCGGCGGCGACCATTCGGTCCACATCCCCTGCATCCGCGCCTACGACGACCAGCCCCCGGTGCACATCATCCATATCGACGCGCACCTCGATTTCGTGGACGAGCGTCACGGCGTGCGCTACGGCCACGGAAACCCGCTGCGCCGTGCCGCCGAGATGAGCCACGTCACCGGTTTCACCCAGCTCGGCATTCGCAACGTCTCATCCTCCAACCGGCAGGACTACGAGGCGGCAAGGGCTGCGGGCTCCGACATTCTCTCGGTGCGCGACGTGCGACGCCTCGGGACCGAAGCGGTGCTCGCCCGCGTGCCCGACGGGGTCAGGTACTATGCGACCGTCGACATCGACGGCTTCGACCCATCGATTGCGCCGGGCACCGGAACACCCAGCCACGGCGGCTTTCTCTATTACGAGGTGCTGGAGATCTTTCAGGGTCTGGCCAAGAAGGGGGAGTTCGTCGGCATCGATCTGGTCGAGGTGGCGCCCGACTACGATCTGACGGGCTCGACCGCCTTCCTCGCCGCACAGTTCCTGATGAACGTCCTCGGCTTCATCTACCACGAAAAGGGGCTATCGGCCTGAGATCGGCCTCCGGCCGTCAGTCATACACGGCCACCGGATCACCCAAAATTTCGGAACTTGGCTCGACGCCCAGTCCAGGCGCGTCGGGCGCGTGCGTGATGCCGCCGTCATTGCGCGCTCCGCCATCGGCCAGATCAAGGGTCAGCATGTCGTGACAAAGCCATGTCGCCCGGCGATGCGTCGCCGGTGTCGACGCCGCCAGGTGCACCGCGCCGGTATCGGCCAGCACACTGCCGCCGGTCTCTTCGATGTTCATGCGGATGCCCGCGGCGAGGCAGAAATCGCGCATACGGCGCGCCTTGCTGAGACCGCCCACCCGGCCGATCTTGAGACCGATGGCCTCGCAGGCGCCGTCCTTCTGGGCGCGCAGCAGATCGGCGAAGGATTGGATCGTTTCGTCGAGGATGATCGGCTGTGACGTACGCGCACGTACGGCTAAGCATTCTTCGTATGTTTCGCAAGGCTGCTCGTAATAGCCGCCGCAGTCCTCGGTCGCCGTCATCACCTGGATCGCGACATCCGGCAGCCACGCCCGATTAGCATCGAAGGTAAGGCTTTCCAAAGGCTTTAGAGCCGCTGTGGTCGCGCGGATCCGCTCGATATCCGGGTCTGGGCCGTCCCCACCCACCTTGCAGGAATGGATACGGTAACCGCGTTTCCTGTACGTCTCGATCGAGGCCAACATGGCATCCGCATCACCGGTTGGCACCGAGCTGTGGAGGATGACGGGGCCCTCATCGCGCCCGCCGAGCAGCTCGACCACCGGCAGACCGGTGAACTTGCCGAGCAGATCCCAGCAGGCGACATCGAGCGCGGACTTGATATAGGGATGCCCGGGCAGGGCCTTGTCCATGGCCCGGTTGATCACGTCGAGCCGCCGCGGGTCGAGACCCAGGAGCTGGGGGCCGATCTCCTCCAGCCCGGCGCGGATGCCGCGACCAAAAGCGGGTAGGTAGGTGGACCCCCAAGGACAGCCTTCGCCCCAGCCAACGAGCCCGTTATCGGTTTCGATCCGAACCACGGTCGAATCCAGTGCCTCGAAGACCAGGCGCCCGCCCGAGAGGCTATAGGGCTTGGCGAGCGGCAAGGTTACCTGATGGACCGCGATGCGGGCGATCCTCATGGTCTATGCCCCGTCCATCCCGCCACGCGGCAGCACGACGAAGTTGCCGATGTGCCTCTTTTCCAGGAACTCCGCCTGCGCCTCGGCCAGGTCCCTCAGCGCGAAGGTCTCGGCCACCAGCGGCTTGACTTCCCCGCGCTCGATATAACGAACCAGACGCGCGAAAAGATCCGGCGGGACGATGGTCGCGCCCGTGAACACAAGATCGTTCAGATAGAAAGTGCGTAGGTCGAAGGTGACAATCGGCCCGGCGATGGCACCGGCGCAGGTATAGCGCCCGCCGCGGCGCAGAACCTCGATCAATTGAGGCCATAGAGGTCCACCCACGACATCGGCCACCACGTCGACCTCGCGAACACCGATGGCGGCCTCGAGCGCCGCGGCGAGATCCTCGGGCGCGCGTGGCAGGACCGCCTCGGCACCGATCTCACGCACCGCGGCGGCCTTGGCCTCGCCGCAGAGTGCGATCGGCCGCGCGGCGCGGCGCCGGGCGAGCTGGATCAGGGCCGAGCCCACCCCACCCGAGGCGCCGGGGATCAGGACCAGCTCGCCCGAACCCACACCGGCCCGCTCCAACAAGTTCTCGGCGGTGATATAGGAGGTGGCGAAGCTTGCCAGCTCGGCGTCGGAGAGATCGCTCTCGATCGGGTGTACGTTGCGGGCCGGCGCCGTGGTGTACTCCGCGAAACCGCCGTCGGCGT
>JBFELD010000196.1:0-5523 GCA_041552375.1 Kiloniellaceae bacterium
GAACAGCGCCGGCTCGCGGACGATAGCCCGTCCCATCGCCACCCGTTGGCGCTGCCCGCCGGAGAGTTGTCTTGGCTTGCGGTCGAGATAGGCGTCGAGCTGCAGCAGCTTTGCGGCGCTCGCCACCCTCTCCGCGATTTCCGGCTTCGGCCGGCCCGCGATCTTGAGGCCGTAGGCCATGTTGTCGAACACGCTCATGTGGGGATAGAGCGCGTAGTTCTGGAACACCATGGCGATGTTGCGGTCCATCGGCTCGCGCTCGTTGACCCTTTTGCCGTCGATGCGGATCTCGCCGTCGGTGACGGTCTCGAGCCCCGCCACCATGCGCAGCAGGGTCGACTTCCCGCAGCCGGAGGGGCCGACGATGACGATGAACTCACCGTCGGCGATATCGATATCGATACCGTGGATGATCTCGGTCTTGCCAAAGGACTTGCGCACGGCATGCAAGGTGATCGTCGACATGGTTGCTCGCTACTTCTCGCTCTCGATCAGACCCTTGATGAACAGGTTCTGCATTACGATCACGACCGCGACCGGGGGCAGCATGGCGAGAATGGCCGTCGCCATGATGACGGGCCAGTCCGCGGTGTCGTCGCCCGAGGGAAACATCTGCTTGATGCCCATGACGACGGTGTTCATGTCCGGATCGGTCGTGACCAGAAGCGGCCAGAGGTATTGGTTCCAGCCGTAGATGAAGAGGATCACGAAAAGGGCCGCGATGTTGGTGCGGCTCATCGGCAGCAGAATATCCCAGAAAAAGCGCATTGGCCTGGCCCCGTCGACACGGGCGGCCTCGGCCAGCTCGTCGGGCACCGTCATGAAGAACTGGCGGAAGAGGAAGGTCGCGGTCGCCGAGGCGATCAAGGGCAAGATCAATCCCGAATAGCTGTTGAGCATGCCGAAGTTCGCAACCACCTCGTAGGTCGGAACGATGCGGACCTCGACCGGCAACATCAAGGTCAGGAAGATCAGCCAGAAAAACGTCCGTCTGAGCGGGAACCGGAAGTAGACGATCGCGAAGGCGGACAGGAGAGAGATCGTGATCTTCCCGATCGTGATCCCGAGCGCCATGACCGTGGAGTTCACCAGCATGCGCCAGACCGGCGCGTTGACGCCGGAGAGAATGGCTCTGCGGTAGTTCTCAAAAAACTGATCGCCCGGCAACAACGGCATCGGCGGCTTGACGATCTCGGGCTGGGTGACCGTCGAGGCGACAAACGCCAGATAGATCGGAAAGCAGATGATCGCGATGCCGATTGCGAGGCCAAGATGTGTTAGCCATACGCCAGCGCCGCGCTTTTGCACCATGCCCGACATCAGTAATGCACCCTGCGCTCGATATAACGAAACTGGATGATGGTCAGAGCCCCGACCACGATCAGCAAGATGACGGACTGAGCGGCCGATGCGCCCAGGTCCTGTCCGACGAAGCCGTCCGCATAGACCTTGTAGACCAGAATAGTGGTTGCCTGTTGCGGTCCGCCCGCCGTGATGGTGTGGATGACCCCGAAGGTCTCGAAGAAGGCATAGACGATATTGACGACGAGCAGAAAGAAGGTCGTCGGTGACAGCAAGGGGAAGATGATGGTCCGGAAGCGTTTCCAGAACCCTGCGCCATCGATCGCGGCCGCCTCGATGACACTGCGCGGGATGGCTTGGAGACCGGCGAGGAAGAACAGGAAGTTATAGCTGATCCGCCCCCAGGACGCGGCGATGACCACCAGCCCCATGGCCTCGTGGGGGTTCAGAACGTGGTTCCAGTCGTAGCCGAGCACGCCCAGATACCAGCTGACCAACCCGACGTTGGGGTTGAACATGAAAAGCCACAACACGCCCGCGACGGCCGGGGCGACGGCGTAGGGCCAGATCAGCAACGTGCGATAGGGCCCGGACCCCTTGATGAGCCGGTCGGCGAGGATCGCCAACCACAGCGCCGCGCCCATGGAAAGCAACGTCACCAGCGCGGAGAAGATGAGCGTCGTCTTGAAAGAGGCCAGGTAATAGGGATCGGAGAACAGGAACTCGAAATTCCCGAAGCCGACGAACTGCGACTTCAATCCGAAGGGATCCGGAATGAAGGCCGACTGATAGACCGCCTGGCCGGCAGGCCAGAAGAAGAATATGGCGGTGACCAAGACCTGCGGTGCGAGAAGCAGGAGCGGCAGGGCCCAGCCACCAAAGATGACGCGCTTTTCCATCGAAGGAGGTACCCCCGGGGGCGTTCACCCCCCGGGGGGATCTGAACTACTTGTTGGCCTGCTCGAAGCGCCGCAGCAGTTGGTTGCCGCGTTCGACCGCGCTATCGAGGGCGGCTTGGGCGTCCTTGTCGCCGGACCAAACCGCCTCCAACTCCTCGTCGATGATGGCTCGGATTTGGTCGAAGCTGCCAAGACGGAGCCCCTTCGAATTGGCCGAGGGCGCCTTGCCGGTCATCTGGATGATGGCGATGTCGGTGCCTGGGTTCTCTTGGTAGAAACCCTCTCCCTTCGTCTGTTCATAGGCGGCCATCGTGATCGGCATATAGCCGGTGTTCTGGTGCCAGCTCGCTTGAATGTCAGATGACGACAGGAAGTTCAAGAACGCGGCCACGGCGTTGTATTCCTCGGCCTCGTGGCCGGACAGGACCCAAAGCGAGGCGCCGCCGATGATGGTGTTCCTGGGGGCGCCTGCCGCATCCGACCAGTAGGGCAGAGGCCGGATCTCGAACTCGAACTGGGCCTCTGATTTCACGCCGGCATAGCCGGCGGAGGATTCCGTGAAGAACGCGCATTCGCCGGCGCGAAAGTTCGCACCGCCTTCATTGCGCCGGCCCGCATAGAAGAACTTACCCTCCTTGGCCCAGTCGCCCATCGTGCCCACGTGCTTGACCTGCAGCGGTCCGTTGAAAGCCAGCTCCGTGTCGAGGGCCGTGAAGCCGTTTTCCTTGGTGGCGAAGGGCACGTCGTGATAGGCGGAAAAATTCTCGAGGTGTACCCAGCTCTGCCAGGCGGTGGTGAGAGGACAGCCATGCCCGGAGGCCTTTAGTGTGTCCAGTGCCGCGCCCACCATCTCCCAGGTCGACAGGTCCATGTCGGGATCGAGGCCCGCTCCCGACAGCGCGTCGCGATTGACATAGAGCACCGGTGTGGATGAGTTGTAGGGCAGCGACAGCATCTTGCCGTCCGGCGTGGTGTAGTAGCCTTTCACCGCCGCCAGGTAACCGTCCGGATCGAACTCCCGACCGGAGTCCTCCATGACCTCGTAGACCGGCTTGATCGCGCCGCTGGCGGCCATCATGGTCGCTGTGCCGACCTCGAAAACCTGCAGGATGTGTGGCTGTTCGCCCGCGCGGAAGGCGGCGATGCCGGCGTTCAGGGTCTCCGAGTAGTTTCCCTTGTGCGAGGCGACCACCATATAGTCGGACTGAGAGGCATTGAATTTCTCGACCTGTTCGTTGAGCAACTCACCAAGCCGGCCGGTAAAGGCATGCCACCAGTGAATTTCGGTCGCGGCGATGGCTGAGTTCGATGTGAGTGCCAGAGACAAAAATACGGATAGCGCGAAGGTCTTCCGCATCGACTCCTCCCTTGTTGGTTTTCTTGAATGACGCGTTGCAGCGGCACCCGGACTCTAGGTGACGGGCGACCTCAATGCAAACGAGGCGTCGTGGAATCCCGTTCATGAAATCGGGCGAATTACTGAGTTCCATTTTGTCCGGCCGCCGCTCACAATCGCACGATCATGGTGGACGATACGGCGACAAAACGGCGAGGCCGGCGCCGGGCCGAAGCGGCGCCGGAAGGGCCGCATGAGGCCTCAAGCGCGACGTTGTTCGAGCGGTGCCCCTTGGGCGGCCGGTTCCGGCCACTGACCGATAGGGACCGGGACCTGATCATCGATCAGGCTTTCACCATCCTGAGTGAGATCGGCATGGCCGGGACGCCGGACTGGCTGCGGCCCACCCTCGAGGACAAGGGCGCGCGCCTGCGCCCGGACGGCCGCCTGACGTTCGGCCGGGATGCGGTGGAAAAAGCGATCGGCCGGGCCGCCCACAGGGTCGACCTGCCCGGCTTCGGGGCCGACCAGGGGCTTTCCATCGGCGGCGGCCGGGTTCACATCGGCACCGGGGGGGCGGCCGTCCAGACGCTCGATGCCGAGACCGGCGCGTTCCGGGAGTCCACGCTCGCCGATCTCCACGTCATGATGCGCGTGCTGGGGGCGTGCCCCAACATCCATTACGGTGTGCGCCCGCTGATCGCGCGGGACATGCCGGACCCTTTGTCCCTCGATATCAACACCGCTTACGCCTGTCTGCGGGGGACCAGCAAGCCGATCGGGGTCAGCTTCCATACGGACGAGCACGTCCGGCCGGTGATCGGCCTGTTCGATTTGGCCCTGGGCGGCGAGGGCGCGTTCCGCCGCCGGCCCTTCTGCATGGCCATCGTCGTCCATGTCGTGCCGCCCCTTCGCTTCGCGGCCGATGGCGTCGACATCATGCGCGCAGCCATCGATCAAGGCATGCCGCTGCAGATCTGCTCCGCCGGTCAGGCCGGCGCCACCGCTCCCGCCTCGCTGGCAGGAGCCCTGGCGCAGGGCCTTGCGGAATGCCTGGCGGGCTTGATGGTTGTGGATGCGCTCTCGCCCGGCCATGCCTGCATCTTCGCCTTCATGCCCTTCATATCGGACCTGCGGACCGGCGCCATGAGCGGCGGCGGCGGCGAGGCGGCGGTCGCCAGCGCCGCGGCGGCCCAACTGCTGTTGTATCTGGATCTCCCCTCCACCGCCTGCGCCGGTATGACGGATGCCAAGATCGCCGACGCCCAAGCCGGTTACGAGAAAGGCTACAGCATAGCTCTGGCCGCCCAAGCCGGTGCCGATATGATCAACCTTTCGGTCGGCATGCTCGGCTCGATCATGGTGGCCTCACCGGAGGCGCTGGTGATCGACGACGAGATGTGCGGCGCCATCCTGCGCTCTGTGCGCGGCGTCGAGCTGCGGGCGGAGTCGTTGGACCTGGAGGCCGTGGAGCGGGTGGTCACCGGCGAGGGCCACTACCTGGGCGAGGCCCAGACCCTGGCCCTGATGAAGAGCGAGTACGTTTACCCCCGGCTCGGCGACCGCTCCAGCGTCGACGACTGGCTCGAGGCCGGCGGCCTGTCCATCTGGGACCGCGCGCGGGCACGGGTGGCGGAGATCCTGGCCGCCGATCCCCCCGGGCACCTGGCGCCGGCCACGGACCGTGCGATCCGGGAGCACTTTCCCATCAAGCTTAGCCTTACGGAGATGAGGTCATGAAGGTCTTCAGAAGCGTCGTTCTCGACGCCCCGCTCGATCGTGTCTGGGCCGCGGTACGAGCCTTCGACGGGGTCGTGAATTGGAACCCGGCCTTGACCGGCGTCCACATGGAAACAGGAGGCGCCACCGCCGTCGGCTCGATCCGTTATCTGAATATCGTCGACGGTACGGTGTTTCGGGAAACCCTGTTGGCCCACTCGGACCTGGAGCACTTCTACAGCTACGACATCTTGGAAAGTCCGCTGC
>JBFELD010000197.1:0-5512 GCA_041552375.1 Kiloniellaceae bacterium
CCCCTCGTAAACGGTCAGGTTCTCCGTGCGCTGGAGCCAATTCGTGACACCTTCGTTGGATTGCCGGACGATATCGTCCTTGCGGGCCTTGACCTGCGTCATGTCGACCTGGATCGACCCGTCTATGACGACGCCGAAATCGCCGCTTCGCCGGGCCACATGAGCGGCGCGCGCGCTTGCCACAAGCGCTTTCGTGGGAATGCAGCCAACGTTCACGCAAGTTCCGCCGAACAGCTTGCGTTCGATGATCGCCGTCTTCATTCCCTCCCTTGCCGCGCGCGTTGCCAGCGATGGCCCGGCTTGACCAGTGCCGATGACAACCATGTCGAACTTTCTTGCCATGATGACGCCCCTCCTGGAGAACCCGTTCCTGCTCCAAAGTAAGACCGTACTCCAATTGATTTGAATGCGGAAATCGTTGTGGGAGAGAACCACGGATGTGCGATGGCGCGTCCTGGTGCGACATCGACGATCTGCTGTGCGTTCTTAAGTTTCAGGTTGGCGAACCAATGGCATGCCTCTGCGGTCGGTGCCCGGCCTGGCCTTGAGGGGACGAGGCGGCTCAGCCCATCCGGCTTGTCGAGAACGCAGTTGATGGATTCTGATAAGATTTTGGAATAGTTGGATTTTTTCTCGGTACGTTGGCTCGTTACCCTGGCCTTGAGTGTTGGACCCCAATTCGTTTCCCCTGTAAAACGGACGTTCTTAGGAAAACGTTACCGGCTTAATCAATTTCTGGTCGTTGGATCAACATAGGGTCCTCGTGGCATAAGACCCCGTTGGAGAGTCCCGCGATGACGAATGCCGCGCTGCCCTCTCACGCCGCCGTCGTGGTGATCGGCGGTGGTATCATGGGGTGCTCGACCCTCTATCACCTGGCCAAGTTGGGGGTGAGCGACGCCATCCTCCTGGAGCGTAACCAGCTCACCTCCGGCACCACTTGGCATTCGGCCGCGCAAGTGCGGGCGCTGCGTTCCAGCCGCAACCTGACGAACCTGATCAAGTACAGCATCCAACTCTATGGCGAGCTGGAGACGGAGACCGGTCAGGCGACCGGCTGGATCAACAAGGGCTCGCTGTCGATCGCGACCAATCCGGACCGCCTCAGCCACATCAAGCGCCAGGAAGCTCTGGCCCGCCTCTTCGGTGTTGCTGCCCGGTCGATCTCACCGGGCGAGGCCAAGGAGCGTTGGCCGCTGATGAACGCCGAGGACGTGATCGGCGCCGTCTGGTCGCCCGATGACGGTCGGGTCAATCCCTCGGATCTCTGTGCCGCGCTGACGAAGGGCGCGCGCGCGAGGGGGGCCAAGATCTTCGAGCAGACGGCGGTGACGGGCGTCACGACCAAGGGTCGTCGGGTGGTCGGACTGGAAACCTCGAAGGGCACCGTCGGATGCGACGCCGTTGCTCTTTGCGCCGGCCTGTGGAGCCGCGAGGTGGCCGGGCTGTCCGGTGTCCAGGTGCCGGTTCTGCCTTGTGAGCACTTCTATTTGCTGAGCAAGCCGGTGCCGGGCGCGGAGGGTCACTTGCCGACCCTGTCGGACCACGACGCCCACCTCTACATTCGCGACGAGTCCCAGGGCCTTCTCATCGGCTGTTTCGAGCCGCTGGGCAAGCCCCTCGATCCGGCCAAGTTGGGCGCGGACTTCGCCTTTCAGCTCCTGCCCGAGGACTGGGATCACTTCGAGCCCATGATGCTGAACGCCCTGCACCGCTTGCCGGTGCTGGAGACGGCCGAGGTGCGCACTCTCCTGAACGGGCCGGAGAGTTTCACGCCGGACGGCTCCTTCCTGCTGGGCGAAACGGCCGAAACGAGCGGTTTCTTTCTCGGCTGCGGCATGAACTCGGTGGGTGTTGCCACCGGTGGTGGAGCCGGCATGGCGCTCGCCCACGCGATCGTCCATGGGCGCACGCCCGTCGACTTACACGAGGCGGATCCCATGCGCTTTCCGGCGGAATTCCACGACCTCGACGCGCTCATGGCCCGGGCGCCGGAGGTGCTGGGCGCCCACTACGAGATCGGCTATCCCGGCCGCCAGTTCAAGAGCGCCCGCGGTCTACGCAAGACACCGCTGGACGCACGTTGGCGGGCCGCCGGGGCCCGCTTCGGCCAGGTCTACGCTTGGGAGAGACCGCTCTATTTCGATAGCGACGGCGAGCCGGCGCTCACCTTCGGGAAACCGAGCTGGTTTGAGCAGGTCGGTCGCGAGGTGGCCCGAGCCCACGAGGGTGCGGCCATCTTCGATCAGTCGACCTTCGGCAAGATCCGGGTCGAGGGCCCGGACGCGGAGAGTTTTCTCGACCGCGTTTGCGCCAACGATATGACACGCCCGCCGGGCCGGGCAATCTATACCGCCATGCTGAACGAGGCGGGCGGCTTCGAGAGCGATCTGACGGCGCTGCGCCTCGATGATGAAGGCTATCGCCTCTTTGTCGGCACCGGGGCGGTCAAGCGGGATCTGGCCTGGCTGCGCCGCCATCTCGCGGACCGAGAGCGGGTGACCCTCGCTGACGAGACCGCGGACACGGCGGTGCTTGGCCTAATGGGCCCCAAGGCGGCTGACTGCGCGATGGCACTGGGCGGCCGGGCGCTTGCCGAGCTTGGCTACTTTCGTCACGCCGAGGCGGAACTTGCCGGCGTGCGGGTTCGCGCCGCGCGGCTCTCTTATGTCGGTGAGGCCGGTTGGGAGATCACCTGCCGAGCGGGCGATGCCGAGGCTCTCTACGACGCTTTGGTGACGGCCGGCGCCAAGCCCGCGGGCCTCTACGCCCAGACGTCCATGCGTATCGAAAAACGCTTTCTCGCCATGGGCCACGACCTGGATGGCGACATCACACCGCTGGAGGCTGGCCTCGATTTCGCGGTTGCTTGGGATCGGGACTTCATCGGCCGCGAGCCGCTCTTGAAGCGTCGTGAGCAGGGCCCGGAAAGGCGGATGGTCACCCTTGTTCTCGACGACCCGCGGGCCGTGCCGCTGGGTAATGAGCCGGTCCTGCTGGATGGCGCCATCGTCGGTCAGACAACCTCGGCCGCTTATGGCTACCGCATCGGGCGGCCTCTGGCTCTTGCCTACGTGGAGGTGATGCTGGCCAAGGAGGGACAAAGCCTTGCCCTCGACATCGCGGGCGTCGCGTTGCGTGGCAGCGTAACCACCGCACCGGCTTTCGACCCCCAGGGTAGCCGCATGCGTGGGGCGCTCGCCGGCTAGTCGCGCACGATCTGAACGGAGCAGCGGGCGTGGCGCGCGACACGCGCCGTATTCGGTCCCAACAGGTAGTCCTTGAGCGAGGGCCGGTGCGCGGCCATGACGATGATCTCCGCGCCGATCTCGTTGGCCGCATCGACGACCTTCTCGTAGATCGTACCGTGGGCGGCAATGGTGCCGCCGAAGAGCTCTTTGGGGATGTGTTCCTTGGCCAGATCCCGCAATCGGTCCTCGGCCTGCTTCACCAGATCATGGATGTCGTAATCGATGGAGCCGTGCTCCTCGCCGCGGATGGCATACCGCCAATCGAGGCCCGAGACCATGTGCGGCACCACGGTCATCAACCAGACCTCTCCCTTCAGCATCTTGGCTTGATCGACGCCGCTTGGCAGGGCTTTGGCCCAGCTGCTCTTATGCTCGAGATCGACGGGTACGAGTATCTTCTTCTCCGCCATTTTTGAATCTCCCCGGACCCTATTCGTTGGACTTGGCAGGCGTGATGTGAAGGTCGGCCGGCGGCTCCTTCAGCCGCGTCTTGGGTGCTCTTGCGAATAGCAGGTAGAGCATCCAGACGATGAAGGCCGTCGCGAAAATGTTGATGAGCGATGTCGGCAGGTCCGCCACCAAGGGCTGCGGTCCTTCCTTCAGCTTGGGGCGCAATGCCGCTGCCGCCGGTGCGGCGGGATCGACGACCTCCGTACTCCCCAGCGCGGCGGCCAACTTTCGCACCGTCTCGTCCGGCAACGGCTGGGTCGCCGCCGTGCCTGTGGTGCCGGGCCCCTGCGCGCCGAAGGCTTCGCGTTCGCTCGACGGGCCGGCCAGCACGATTTGGGTGCTGAGGGTCTCTACCGCACCGCCCTGACCGGGATAGGTGCCGGCCGGTACCTTGGCGGGCCGCAGGAAGGAAAAGCGGATCGGTGCGTTGCCGTCGCTCCAGCCTTCCGTCGAGAGCAGCCGGTACTTACCGTTCTCCATGATGTCGAGTACGGAGGTGTCGCTCAACGGGGCCATGATGAAGATCGCATCGACCAAGCCTTTGGCCATTGCCTCGGATTGGGCCTTGAGGTCACCGGACGGGCCGGAGATCAGCTCCACGTCCGCGATGCCGAGCCCCTCGAGCACGTTGCGGGCGATCCGATCGGAGGCCGAACCCGCCTCACCGACACCAAGCCTCTTGACCTCCGATAGTGTCGCGGGACCGGCGGTCCGCACCATGAGGTGGGCGAGACGATAGCCAACCACCCCCAAGGCCTCCGCGGTGGTGGAGAGCGTGACCTCGCCATCCTCGAGCGAATAGAAGGACTCGGTCCCGGCCACGGCTAGACGCGCATCTCCCGAGGTCACGAGATCGAGTGGATTGGCCGCCCGCACAACTTCGATGCGCCGTGCTGGGAAGACGGCCTTGACCGCCCGCACCGCGCGCCCTGCGGGGCCGGTGAGCGCATCGAGACCGCCGAGGGCGACCATGAGAGGCTCCGCACCGCCGCCGGCGGTCTCGGCCGTTTCATCGACCAGCCCGGCCTCTGCCAGGAAGCCGAGAGCCACCGCCGGAATGCTGCGGCCTTCGATCTCGACCTGTGCGATCAGCCCGCGCATGTCGTCCGCCGTGACGGCGCCCTTCAACAAGGTCATCGCGCCCGACAGCTTGGGGAATTTGGCGAGCGCGTCTTCGCGCGCTAAGGGAGATGGTTCATAGACCGGGAAGAAGCTCAAGTCGTCTTCAAGCACGAAGAGATCAAAGGCATCGATTTGGGAATCGGTGCGGAACAGTTCGGCCACCTTTACCTCGCCGTCCAGCAAGGCCTGCACGATCCTGCCCTTGCCGTTATCGCCCAGGGAATAGGACAAGACCTTGCCTTCGGTGAGGCCATAGCGTCGGATCATCGCGCCGAGGCCGTCGAGTGGCCGCTCGAGAAAATCCGTATCCGTGGCGATGTCCAAGACGCCGAGATTGGCAAGGTCCGAGATGTTCCGAATGCCGAGCGATTGCGCGTCCTCCGGACGCATGACCAGCACGTAATCGTTGGAAAACCCCAGGGACTCTCCCCAAGACATCTCAAGAGGTCCGTAGAGCTCGCGCACACGGGCCAGAGCCGCCGCGCCGTCAGTCATCGCCGGTTGGCCGAGGTAGACGAGCCCGGTGCCGTTGTACTCGGGATAGATGTCGATCTTGCCCTGCTTCAAGGCCTCGAAAACCTCCGCGGCGCGGCCGTAAGGGATCGCCCGCTGCACCGTGATCCCTTCGCGTTCGGCCAACTGGGCCAGCATTTCGCCCATCAGCATGTTCTCGGTGAAGTTCTTGGCCC
>JBFELD010000198.1:0-5493 GCA_041552375.1 Kiloniellaceae bacterium
CCAGCAGCAGGACGTCCGGCTCCCCTACCCAGACCCGGGCCAGCAACATGAGGCGCTGCCAACCACCGCTGAGGGCCGTGACGTCCAGGCCGCGGAGCGCTTGGGGCGCCTCCAGGCTGTCCAGCACCATATCCGCCCGCCAGGTCTCACTGGCCCGCTGCTCAGAAGGCAAAGCCTCCAGAACGGCATTCCGCAGGGTATGGCCCAAGAGGACGGGAGGCACCTCCTGGGGCACGAGACCGACCCGTGCCCCGCGCGAGGTCATAATCTCACCTTGGCTAAGCTCGACCTCACCGGCCAAACAACGCAGCAAAGTGCTCTTACCGGCCCCGTTCAGCGCGACCAGACCCAAGCAGTCGCCGGGCCCCAGAGTGAGGGTCAAATTCTGGAAAAGCGTCTTGCGGGCAATGTGGCCCGCCTCTTTCAAGGATAAAGTTGCCATGGCTGTCTCGATGGTCCCGGCCCCATCCGGCAGGTTCGGGGCACAATCAATGCAAATGGCAGGTCAGACCAATCGAGGAAACCAGGATCAGGAGCGTTCCGCGGTGGTCAGCCCTGCAACGAAAAGCGCTGCAGGGCCCAAACAGGGCCACGCTGTCGCTGATGGTCGCAATGACGGAACACGGCAGCCCTCCTTTCAGCTCGGGGGCGATCCTGGATAGATCTTGAACCGGAACTATAGCGCCGGCCGGAGGAGTTTCAACCGAGTCGAGCCGCGTCCTATTCGGGCGGGGGATGCCCTAAAGCATCTACCTGTTGCACCGTGAGTAGCTTTCTTGACGCAGATCATTGCGCGCGGCCGTGTCCTGCACTATGTGATCCCTGAGCGCGCACCGAGACGAGTGGTTTACTACCTACGATCGAAGAGCGAGCTCAACGAGCTGCAAGCGTGCGTTGACGTTTTCATAAAACGAGATAGGGAGTAAGAGCGTGGCGGCCTCGCGAAAAGGCGTGGCCGGCGGTGGTGCCGGCCGAGTTGATCCATCCATGTCCCAATTGCCCTGGGTGTCCTATTGGGACTACGCGACCGACTTCTGGCAACGAAGCGTGCTCTTCACCGACGTCATGCGCCGGCGCGGCAATCAATACCTCGAGCACGCGGCCAAACCGGTCCAGCACGTCCTTCACTACGAGTTCGAGAAGGTCATGGACGGACGCGAGCTGGCTCGGCCGGTCAACTATGGACTGGTCCGGATCATCCCCCCCGAGGGCGTCGAGATCGACGAGAACAAGCGGCCCTTCGTGATCGTCGACCCGCGCGCCGGACATGGACCGGGGATCGGAGGCTTCAAACCGGATAGCCAAGTCGGGGCCATCCTGAAAGCGGGCCATCCCTGCTACTTCATCGGCTTCATGTCGGAGCCCGTGCCTGGCCAGACGATCGAGGAGGTCGGCCGCGCCGAGCTTGCCTTCCTCGAGTATGTCGCCAAGCAACACCCCTCGCCCGAGGGCAAGCCCTGCGTCATCGCCAACTGCCAGGCCGGCTGGGCGATGATGATGTTGGCGGCCATCGCCCCGGACGCGACGGGGCCGTTGCTGATCGCCGGCTCGCCCCTGTCCTACTGGGCCGGGGTGCGCGGAAAGAATGCGATGCGCTATCTCGGCGGGCTGATGGGCGGTACATGGGTGACCGCGCTGGCCGGCGATCTTGGTCACGGCATCTTCGACGGCGCGCACCTGGTCTCGAACTTCGAGAGCCTCAATCCGGCCAACAGCCTTTGGGGAAAGTCGTACAATCTCTGGTCCAAGGTCGACAGCGAGCCTGAACGCTATCTAGAGTTCGAGCGCTGGTGGGGCGGGCATGTGCTGATGACCGCCGAGGAGATGCTGACGATCGCCGACGAGCTCTTTGTCGGCAACCGCCTCGTCAAGGGCGAGATGCAGACTTCCGACGGGATCGCCATCGACCTGCGCAACATCCGCTCGCCGATCGTTATCTTCTGCTCGCACGGCGACAACATCACGCCGCCGCAACAGGCCCTCCACTGGATCCTCGACCTTTACGAGGATGTGGACGAGATTCGCGCTTACGGGCAGACGATCGTCTACTCGCTTCATCACGACATCGGACACCTGGGGATCTTCGTCTCCGGCCGTGTCGGGCGCAAAGAGTACAACCAGTTCACCCAGAACATGGACCTGATCGACGTCCTGCCGCCGGGCCTTTATGAGGCCGTGATCCGCAAGAAAACGGCCGCGGACAGCAATGCCGAACTCGCCGCTGGCGATTACATCGTCACCTTCGAGGCCCGTACGCTGGACGACATCCGCGCCTTCGGCGATCCGGACGACGACGACAATCGCGCCTTCGAGGCGGTGGCGCGAATTTCGGAGATCAACCAGGGCCTCTATCGGACCTTCCTCGCACCCTTCGTGCACGGCGCCGTGACCGAGCAAAGCGCCAAGCAACTCCGCGAGACCCATCCGGCCCGGCTGCAGTACAGCATTCTCTCGGACGAGAATCCTCTCCTGGCCGGGAGCGAGGCGGCGGCCGAGAAAGTACGCGCGGCACGCCGGCCGGTGACGGAGGACAACCCCTTCGTAATCTTCGAGCGGCAGGTCTCGGACGGGATCGTTAGCTGGCTCGACGCCTGGCGCGAGATGCGCGACAAGACCTATGAGCAGCTGTTCTTCTCCATCTACGGCTCCGAGTTCCTGCAAGCCCTGGTCGGCCTGAAATCCAGCGGCGAGGAGCGTCGTCGCAAGATGGCACCACGCGATCCGGCCCACCTGGCTCTGGTGCGCGAGAAGGTCCGCAACCTCAAGGAGCGAATTGGGTCAGGTGGACCGCGGGAGGCCGCGATCCGCGCCCTCCTCTATGCGGGCCTGCCCGATGGCCGGATCGACGAACGCGGCTTCGGCGCACTGAAAAGAATGGGCGAGCAGACGCCCGAGGACGAACGCATGTCGCTCGGCGAGTTCAAGCAGCTCATCCGCGAGCAGTTCTTCATGCTGCTGATCGACGAGGGGGCGGCGCTGGCGACCTTGCCCGATCTCCTGCCGGAGGACGCCAAGGCACGGCAGATGCTCTTCGATCGCGTGCTGGCGGTGAGCACCGCGGCCGGACCACCCAGCACGACCCGGCGGGCCCGTCTTCGCGAGGTCGCCGAACGCTTTGGGCTGGACCCCGACGGCGCCGTCGACGGCAAGCGGCAGCAGATGGTGCCGAAGGGTCGTCCCGCCGCGCGCCGGCCTGCACGGCGCACCAATGGCACCCGCCCTTCGGGCCGAAGAGCGTCCACGTGAGATCGATACTTTTGGAGACACAGCCGACATGGCCAACAGTCCTAATTTGATCGTCGACCAGCCACGCCAGCACAAGGGCGAGAAGTACGAACGACTGATTGCCCGCACCAAGGAGTTGCCGCCCATCTCGACCGTGGTCGTCCATCCCTGCGACCGAACGACGCTGGAAGGCGTCCTCGACGCGGCGAAAGCGGAGATCATCGCGCCAATTCTCGTCGGGCCACAGGCCCGGATCGAAGGGGTGGCGAGCGAGCACGGCCTGGATCTCTCGTCCTGCGAGATCGTCGATGCGCCGCACAGCCATGCGGCGGCGGCGCGCGGCGTCGCCCTGCTGCGCGAGGCTCGCGGCGAGGTCCTGATGAAGGGCAGCTTGCACACCGATGAGCTGATGCACGCGATCCTCCGCGGCGACTCCGGGCTGCGCACCGGGCGCCGGGTCTCGCACGTCTTCGCTATGGACGTTCCGAGCTACGCCAAGCCGCTCTTCATCACCGATGCCGCGGTCAACATCTTTCCCGATCTCGAAGCCAAGGTCGACATCGTCCAAAACGCGATCGATCTCGCCCGCGGGCTGGGCTTGGAGCAGCCCCTGGTGGCCATACTTTCGGCGGTCGAGACGGTAAACCCCAAGATCCCCTCGACCATCGAGGCGGCGGCGCTTTGCAAGATGGCGGAGCGAGGTCAGATCACCGGCGGCCTGCTCGACGGCCCGCTCGCACTTGATAACGCCATCAGCCCGGAGGCGGCTCAAGTCAAGCAGATCCACTCGCCGGTGGCCGGACAGGCCGACATTCTGGTCGCTCCCGACCTGGAGGCCGGAAACATGCTGGCCAAGAACCTGACATTCCTGGCGGGGGCCTACGCGGCGGGGATCGTCCTCGGCGCGCGCGTGCCGATCGTGCTGACCAGCCGGGCGGACTCGACCCAGACCCGCATGGCCTCCTGCGCCGTCGCCGCGCTCTATGCTCTTGCCCTGCGAGCCGAAAAACCAATATCGAGCTGAGCCCATGACCAATACCATTCTCGTCCTCAACGCGGGGTCCTCCAGCGTCAAATTCCAACTCTTCGCCATCGGCGACGGCACACCGCTGCGCAAGCTCAAGGGCCAGATGGAGCGCATCGGCACCAAACCGCGCCTGATCGCGCGCGACGCCGACGGTGCCTCGCTCGTCGAGCGAACCCTCGCGGCAGCGGACGTGCCCGATGTCCCCGCGGCCATGGGCGTCCTGCGGGTTTGGCTTCGCGAGCATCTGGCCGGCCGATTGCCGGTCGCGATCGGGCACCGCGTGGTCCACGGCGGCCCGCGCCTCGATCGGCCGGTCCTCATAGACGACGAGATCATCGCCGAGCTGGAGCGCTACGTGCCACTCGCGCCGCTGCACCAGCCGAACAACCTGACCCCGATCAAGGCGATCCGGGAGCTGTTGCCCGAGATGCCGCAGGTCGCGTGCTTCGGCACCGCCTTTCACCGTGAGCATGGCGAGCTGGCCGATCGCTACGCGCTTCCCGAGGAGCTGTACGAGGAAGGTATCCGCCGCTACGGCTTCCACGGGCTATCGTACGAGTACATCGCATCGGTCCTGCCGAAGCTGCTGCCCGAGGCCGCCGACGGACGGGTCATCGTCGCCCACCTGGGGAGCGGTGCCTCGCTCTGCGCCCTGCGGGCCGGGCACAGCGTGGACAGTTCCATGGGCTTCACCGCGCTCGAGGGCCTGCCCATGGGCACGCGCCCGGGACAGCTCGATCCCGGCATCATCCTCTATCTCATCATGCAAAAGGGGATGAGCCCACAGGAGGTCGAGCGGCTGCTCTACAACGATTGTGGCCTGAAGGGCCTGTCCGGGATCAGCAACGATGTGCGCGACCTGGTGGCAAGCGACGACCCGAGGGCCAAGCGGGCGCTCGACTTCTTCGCCTTCCGCATCGCCAAGGAGGCGGGTGCGCTGGCCAGCGTCCTCGGCGGCCTCGATGGGTTGGTGTTCACCGCCGGGATCGGCGAAAACGAACCAGGTGTGCGCCGGAATGTCTGCGAGCGGCTGGCCTGGCTGGGTGTCGAGTTGGATCAGGAAGCCAACGCGGGTAACGCCACCCGGATCAGCCGCGAGGGAACCCGCCCGCAGGTCTGCGTCATTCCAACCGATGAAGAGTTGATGATCGCCACGCACATGATGCAGTTCCTCGGCACGAGCATCGCGGCCTAGGGTACGAAGGGAGCAGGGGATAGATGTTCGATCCGAAAGCAAGGAC
>JBFELD010000199.1:0-5448 GCA_041552375.1 Kiloniellaceae bacterium
GGCTTATCGCTCGACACCTCGAAGATGGACGCCTGGTGCAAGCAGCCGTCGACGTGCTGGTGCCGCAAGACGGTTACGACTTGGTGATACCCGAGGCCTCGGCGGCAACGACGGCCACCCGCGCATTTCGAGATTGGATCGTGACCGAGGCGAAGCGGGATTGGAGCTGACGGCCCTAAGTGGCCGGTGGTGGCAAGCGTCGCGGCGGGACACGGCGGGCGATGGGCGTGCCGGAGATCTCCTTGACCAGCTTTTCCAGCATGGCCGCTGAGAAATCCTCGTAGTTGGTGGCCGACATGACGAAGGCGCCGGTACCTGTGATCACGAAGTCGCGGTAGTAACGCCCGATCGCCGGATCCTCGTTGAGGATGGCAAGCCCGTTCACCGTCACGCCCTCTTGGTTGATGACGTCCTTCAGGCGTTGCGGATGGACCCCTTGGTTGGTCCGGCCATCACCGGAGATGTCGATGACCTTTCGCCGGCCCTCGAATTCGTTGCGCTCGAGTTGGCGCAGGCCGAACTTGATCGCCCCGCCGATCGCCGTGCCGCCGCCGACGACGAACCGCGGCGTGGCGTCGATCTCGTCGGCGAAGCGCATCGCTTGCTCGGCGTTGTGGATGACGGTCCAGTCGATGGAGACGATCTGTTTACGGTTATCGGCCCACTGGACTAAGGCTACGGCAACGCCGAGGTCGCCCGAGGCCTCGAGCGCCTCGGCCACGGCGGTATTGCGAAAGGCCTCCGCGAGGCCGCGCATCTGAAGCTCGAACTCTGCCTGAGAGACCGACGACGATGTGTCCACGGCCAGGATGAGCTCGAGATCGACCACTTTCTCGCCAGCCGCATGGAGGCCCCTCTCCCCACCGCCCAGGACCAGCAGAAGACAGATGGTCACGGCCGCGGCTATGCCCTGCCTGAAGCGGAGTGTCGAGAGCGTCCTCATCACTCGATTGGACAGGGATTTCGCGCTGCCTGCAACCGGCCAAGCGTGGCGCGTGGTTTTCATAGGGTCTCCGGGTGGGTCGCGCGGGCAATTGGTGCCGGATCGCGTCACTTTTGGATTCCATCCCGCCGCTCAAGATGATAACGAGCAAAGATCCTAGGATATGTACTCATAATCCAGGCGAGGCCGCGTTGGCGCCCAACCCCGGAGGGGCCGGGCGCAAGACCGCCGATCTCGGCGTCGAAAGCTTCTTGCATGGTCCCACCATGCCACGTCACATTCTCCTGGAGCTCGACGGATTTCGCCACGGCGCGACCCGTCCGGGTTATGAGTCCACATCCTTTTCAGGAGAGCTGAGACCATGGTCGGCAATGACCTTCAGCGCTTGAAAGAAGCCTATCGACGCGACGGGTTCGTCTCCGGTGTCGAGATCCTGACCGCCGCGGAGGCCGCCGAGCACCGCCGCGCACTGGAATGGGCCGAGTCGAAGATCGGGCCCCTTCACTACAAGACCAAAGTGCACACGATCTTGCGTTCGCCGCTACAGCTGGCGACGACTCCGACGGTCCTGGACATCGTCGAGCGGCTCATCGGGCCCGACGTCCTCCTCTACAACGTCACCTATATCGTCAAGGAAGCCGACACCCCGTCCCACGTCAGCTGGCACCAGGACCTCACCTACTGGGGCCTCAGCCATGACGATCAGGTGAGCATGTGGCTCGCGCTCTCACCGGCCACGGCGGAAAGCGGCTGCATGCGGATGATCCCCGGCAGCCAGGGTCGCGGCCGCCTCGATCATGACATCACCGGAGACCGGACAAATGTCCTCTTCCAAGGTCAAACCGTCCGGGATGTGGACGAGAGCAATGCCGTGACCTGCCCTCTCGAGCCCGGTGAGGCATCGTTCCACCACGGATGGACGTTGCACGCGTCCCTGCCCAACAAGAGCAAGGACCGGCGCATCGGCTTGAACGTCCAATACTTCGCCGCGCACGTTCGTCAGACGAAGCACGAGAGGGATTCGGCGATGCTTGTACGCGGCACTGACCGCTACCAGCACTTCGCCATCGACATTCCGGCCGAAAGTGACCTCGATCCGGCGGCGATGGCCCGGCAAATCGAGCTCGAAAACCGTTATCGAAACATTGCCGGAACGGCTTAGAACAAGCCTCCTGCCGATAATCCGGATGATCTGGCTCTGTCAGAGGTTTTGCGGAGAGAGTGATTGGGCGATTGAACTCGAACCACCGATCCATTCGCCTGGCCTTGGAGCGAACGGTCACCATATCGTTCACCCCGTCCCCATTTTCCGCCCCTCGGACAATTTCCGCCCATCGGACAATTTCCGCCCCGCGACGGGGGTTTTACCTTCATGCATCAAGCACCGAATCGATACATGCGTCTAGGAAACGCTCGAACACGGGATCGTTCCCCGGATTGGCGACGCAATGCCCCCAGGGGGAGTCATAAGGTCGCAGAACGGCGTTTGGCATGCGCCGGACCTCAAGCGCATTGTCTTCCTTGGGAAAGTAGAGATCGCTGGTGCACGGCACGACGACGGCCCTGGCCCTGATCGCGCCGAGCGCAGCATCGATTTCGCCGCCATAAAGGTCGTTCGCGCTGATATCGCCGTTCTGCCAAGTCCAGAGCTTGGCCAGCAGGTCGTTCGCATCCCAATTGAGATGATCCTCCTCCCAATCGATCAGAAGTTCCTCGATCGTTCCGAAACCGAGTTGGCGGTACAGCCCCTCGCGATAGAAAGTCTGCGAGAACGCCCATCCGGCGTAAACCCGGCCGAACGCCCGCAGTCCGCGGACCGGCTGTTCCCGGTAGTCGCCTCCGTTCCAGGCGGTGTCCGCTTGTAACGCCGCCTTGACGCCCTCGAGAAAAACAATGTTGTGCGGCGAGGTCTTGGCCGAGGCGCAGAACGGCACGATCGCGCGGACCATGCTCGGATACTGCGCGGCCCATTGATAGGATTGGCACCCCGCCATCGACCAACCGGCGACAAGTGCGATCTCGCGAATACCCAACTCGTGGGTGAGAAGCCGGTGCTGGCACGCGATGTTGTCGAAAATCGTGACCTTGGGAAAGCGTGGGCCGTCAAAAGGCGGCGCGGTGTTGCTCGGTGAGGAAGACAGGCCGTTTCCGATCATGTTCACCGAGACGATGAAATGCTTGGTGGGGTCAATGGCGCGGCCGGGCCCGAAGAAACCTTCATTGCGTATGTGGGTTCCCGTGTAGAAGGTCGGCAGCACAATCACATTGTCGCCGGCGGCGTTCAACGCTCCGTAGGTTTCATAGGCAAGCCTTGCATCGGGCAAGATCGCTCCCGACTGCAATTTCACATCGCCTAGCGAATAGGTCTTATGAGCACTCACCGCGTTTCTCCATCCGGCCGGCGGTGAGCCAGCGGAAAGATAAACGGCCCGGCATCCAGCGCCATGTCAGGCCGTTTCGATTTCTAATAGAGTCGAAGGTATTCCTGCACCTCCCAATCCGTGACGCTTTGGTGATAGCGCTCCCACTCATCCGTCTTGTAGGTCACGTAGGACCTGCGCATCACCGCTCCCATGACCTTCTCCGCAAGGTCATCCCGGGCTAGCGCCTCGGTGGCCTGCATGAGGTTTCGCGGCAACCGCCTGATCCCGAGTTCCTTGAACTCCTCCTCCGTCATCTCATAGAGATCGCGGTCGGTGGGCTCGCCGGGATCTATTTGTTCCGCAATGCCCTCGACCGCCGCGGTCAAGGTCATGGCCATCGCCAGATAGACGTTCATTGTCATGTCGGCGGCCCGGTTTTCGATGCAATAGCGGTTCTGGGGCAGGCGGAACTGCGCAGAGCGGTTGTTATGGCCGTAGGTGATGTTGGTCGGCGCCCACGTTACCGTGCCGCCCTCGAAGCCACCGACGCGCGGTACCAACCCGTTGTAGGAATTGACGGTTGGGCAGGTGATCGCGCTCAGCGCCTCGGCGTGGGCCATGAGACCGCCGACGGCAAAGCGCGATTCCCTCGACCAGCCGTCGCCGTCCTGGAAGATGTTCCGCCCGGATCCGTCGGCGGGTTGAAGAGAGAAATTGATGTGCGCGCCGGACCGCCAGTCGCCCGTGGTCGGCTTCGGCATGAAGGTGATGAACATACCATGCTTCTTGGCGACCTCCTTGAGCAGAATGCGTAGGAACACGAGGCGGTCGGCCATTTCCACAAGGTGTGTGTAGTGGAAGTCGAGCTCGAATTGGGAATAAGCCCCTTCCGCCACGACGTCGTGCAGGTTCCAGCCGAGATCCTCCAGGATATCGATCAATTCCTTCAGGAACGGCATGGAATTGAGCGAATACTCCACATCGTAGCCGAATGCCTGACGGCGCGGCCGAAGCCCGTCCGCAGGGTCGTCGTCAAAGGCTTTTTCCGGCTGCCCATCTTCGTTGTATCGCATAGCGATGAATTCGGGCTCAACGCCGGCGAAGCCGACATATCCGGCTTCCTGCGCTTTTTGCACCGCGCGCTTCAGCGCCTGGCGCGGACAGACTTTGTAGGGTGCGTCTTCCCAAAAGAGATCGGCGAAGATAATCGCCATCTCGTTGTCCCACGGGCAGACATAGACCGCGTCCAGGTCCGGCACCATGATCTGGTCGGAATCCGCAGGCGTCAGCTCGGGCACATAGGATACGGAGTGGACAGCGAACTGCGGTCCTCTTCCGAGGCAGAGCTGTTCGAAATCGCTCATTGGCACGGGCTTGGTCTTCGGAATCCCATGAAGATCGATCCAACTCGAGAGGACATACTTGACGCCAGCTTGCTCTAGTTTTTTTCGAACCTCGGGGATTCTCGGACGGTTGCGCTCGATCGCTTCATCAAAACTTTCATAATAAACTTTGCTCATTGCCCTCGACTTTCTCTGTCGGTTGTCACCGATGCAATTTCAGTCGCTCTCATTTCACGGGTTTTGGCATATCCTCGGGATCAATGCCTGGTACGAAGGTGATGCCCGCCCGCTGCTTCCAGTCATGGGGATAGGCCGCGTAGAAGATCACGCACTTCTCATCGCACTCGTAGGCAATGTGATTGTCCTTCGGAATGTAAAGCACATCGCCGGGCGTGCATTCGTAGGCCGTGCCGTTGCAAGTCAGCCGGAACGTTCCCTCCATGCAATAGATGATTTCGTCGCAAGTCAGATCCCACGGCACGGACACCTTGTTCAGGAAGTTCAATCCGCCGCACATGGTGTCGGAAACTTCGCTGGTGACGAACGGCTTGATGTAGCTTTTGCCGGGCTCCAAGGTGTGGAGTCGGTGCTCGATTTCGGCGAACTTGTAGAGCTGTGGCTGCTTGCTCATGATCGTGATTTCTCAACCCCCAATAGTGTTCAAAATGGATTCGTTTAGTTCGATCTTATAGCCGTCCGGGTCCTCGCAGAACGCGATGACACGGGTGCCGTGCTTCATCGGTCCGGGCGGCCGGGTGATCTTGGTTCCCTGGGCGGCAAGATCCTCGCAAGTTTTGTA
>JBFELD010000200.1:0-5372 GCA_041552375.1 Kiloniellaceae bacterium
AAGTGTGTCGGCCAGCGTCGCGTGATCGCCGTGGTCAACGTCGACAGCCCCGATACGCTCGACCAGATCTCCCTCGATCTGCCGATCATGCAGGAGCATGGGCATCACGTGCATATCGAGGTAACCCCGCTCAGGCGCTATGAGGACTTCGCCGCCGATGTGAACGACCGCTTGGGTTAACGCCGCGGCATCAGCTTTTGGGGACGATGCGGGTGACGTGGCCCATCTTGCGCCCGGGCTTGGCCTCGCTCTTGCCGTAAAGGTGCAGCTTGGTCCCGGGCTCCTTCAAAAGGTCGGGCCACTGCTTCACGTCGTCGCCCAGCAGATTCTTCATCACCGCGTCGCTGTGGCGGTAGACGGAACCGAGCGGCAGGCCGGCGACCGCGCGGATGAACTGCTCGAACTGCGAGGTGATACAGGCGTCGATGGTCCAATGGCCCGAGTTGTGCGGGCGCGGCGCCAGTTCGTTGACCAGCAGCTCTTCGCCGTCGCGGGTGACGAACATCTCGATGGCGAGCAAGCCGACGAGCCCTAGCTCTTCGGCCAGGTGCCGGGCGATGATTTCGGCCCGCTCGGCCACTTGCGGCGAAATGCGTGCCGGCGCGATCGTCTGATCTAGAATGTGATCACGGTGCTGGTTTTCCACCGGCACGTAAGTCTCGATGGTGCCGTGAAGACCGCGAGCGACGATCACGGAAATCTCCAAACGGAAATCGACATAGCTCTCAAGAATGCCGACCCCCTCCTGGTCGGTCCCGCCGATCGTCTTCCAGGCCTCCTCGAGGTCGGTCCCCGCGGTGATTGTCACTTGGCCCTTGCCGTCGTATCCCAAACGCGTCGTCTTCAAGACCGCGGGGGTCCCGAGGTCGCGGACGACCCGGCCCAGCGCCTGCGCGCTCGACACCTCGGCGTAGCGTGTCGTGGCGACGCCGACCTTGTTGCAAAAATCTTTTTCCTTGAGGCGGTCCTGAGAGATCTCGAGCATGCGCGGGCTCGGCCGCACCGGCACGCGCTCGGCCAGGAACTCGGCGCTTGCAAACGGGATGTTCTCGAACTCGAAGGTGGCAATGTCGATGGCTTTGGCGAAGGCTTCCAACGCTTTGAGGTCGTCATAGGGCGCGCAGGTCGACAGCGCCGTCACCTGCGCGGCCGGCGCGTTCGGCTCCGGGCAGTAGATATGGCAGTTGTAGCCCAATTGTTGCGCGGCCAGGCTCGCCATGCGTCCGAGCTGTCCGCCACCGAGAATACCGATGACCGATCCCGGCGCCAGGGGCTGCTCGCGTCTCTTGGCCAATATCCGCTACTCCTCGTCGCGCGGCACCTCGGGCACGGCCGAGGTTTGTCGCGCTCGCCAGTCCTCCAGGGCCTTGGCCACCCGCCCATCCATGAGAGAAAGAACCGAGGCGGCCAAAAGCGCCGCGTTCTTGGCGCCTGCGCGGCCGATCGCCAACGTGCCCACGGGGATGCCCCCCGGCATCTGGACGATCGACAACAAGCTGTCCTGACCGCTGAGCGCGCGACTTTCCACCGGCACGCCGAAGACCGGGAGCGACGTCAGCGAGGCGGTCATGCCCGGCAGATGCGCCGCGCCGCCGGCCCCGGCGATGATCACCTTCAGCCCGCGCCCACGGGCTGTTGTGGCATAGTCGTAAAGGCGCTGGGGCGTGCGGTGCGCCGAGACGATCCGCGTTTCATAGGCAATGCCAAGCTCGTCGAGGACCTCGACCGCATGGCGCAGGGTCGGCCAATCCGACTGGCTCCCCATGATGACACCGATGTCCGGGCTTGCGTCCGCCATGCCTCGAGCGCCTTGGAAAAGATGGCTCAAAAAAGGAAGCGCATTATCCAGGCTGACGGCCCGGCGCGCAAGAAATGCCGCACCACGACGTGAACGAAGCGTTTACCTTCATAAGCATAGGATCCTCCAAGTGCCTGGATAGGGCTTTTCGTTAAAGGACATTGGTCCTATTTTTGTCGTCTATGGTGGAGCGGGCCGAACATGCGAATACGGGAAACTGCCGGCCTTTCAACGCCAGCCGCCGCGGGACGCGTGAGCCGACCGGTCGCGAGTGGCAAGGCGCGTTCGCCTGTGGCGAGCGGCCATGTGACTGACATCGCCACCGTGATGGGCGTTCCCGAGGCCGAGTTGACGCCGAAGGTGCGCGAGGCCATCGCTCAGCTGATGGCCGAGGTGCAGACGCTGCGCCAGGAGGTGGACCGTCTCAAGAAACGAACCCAATACCTGGAACAGCTGGCCGATCAAGATACGCTGGCCCCGGTTCTCAACCGCCGCGCCTTCGTCCGGGAGCTGAGCCGCAACGCGGCCTTCGCCGAGCGCTATGGCGCCGTCGTCAGCGTCCTCTATTTCGACATCAACGGCATGAAAGAGGTGAACGACCTTCTCGGGCATGCGGCCGGCGATCTCGCCTTGCGCCATGTGGCCGACGTGCTGGTCGGTAACGTGCGCGCCTCGGACGTGGTCGGCCGTTTAGGTGGCGACGAGTTCGGCGTCATTCTCGCTCAGAGCGACGAGGCCTCGGCGAAGAAGAAGGCGCAGATCCTGGCCGCGACCATCGCCGGCGATGGCCTGGAATACAAAGGGCAGAGCTTTTGTATCGGCGTGTCTTACGGTGTGCACACGCTTAGCGCGGGTGATCAGGTCGATGATGCCTTGGAGGCGGCGGATAAGGCCATGTATGCGCACAAACGGGCGGCCGGCGGAGATCATTAGCCGAACCCTTCACGCCGGCGGCGCACGCCTTAGGCGATGATGTCGGGCAGCAGCTCGTCCTCGATCCTTAGAATCTCGTCCTTCAGTCTGAGCTTACGCTTCTTCAAGCGCTGCAACTGCAGTTGGTCGTACGGACGGGTCTCGACGAGATGCGTGATGACATCGTCCAGGTCACGGTGTTCGCTTCTCAGCTCTTCGAGGCGTTGGCGCAGCTGATAAACGCTGGGTTTATCCATCGGCTCGCGATGCTCTTTTCGAATCGGTCGATTATACCGTGGAACGATCTAAAATTGGAGTCTCGACGCCCCCCATGATTGGCATGGGTGAAGTGGGCCGAGAAGGGAGTGCTGAACGATGACGGGGATACGACGAATTGGCGTCCTGACCAGCGGCGGTGATTGCGCCGGCCTCAACGCCGTCATCCGCGCCATCACCTATCGAGCCGTTGACGGTTATGGATGGGATGTTATTGGCATTCGCAACGGCACCGCCGGGTTGCTCGCCCGCCCGGTCGAGGCCGAACGCCTGACCACCGCGCACTTTCCGGGCACCTTGATGCGCATAAGCGGCACGGTGCTGGGCACCACCAACAAAGGCGATCCGTTCGATTTTCCCGAGGCCGATGGCCGGACGCGCGATCGCTCCCAGGAAGTCATCGACGGCTGGCGGTCGCTGGAGATCGACGCGCTCGTCGGTATCGGCGGTGACGGTAGTCTGAAAATCCTCAGGCGCTTGGCCCAGCAGGGCGAGATAGCGCTGGTTGCCGTGCCGAAGACCATCGATAACGACGTCGGTCCGACCGAGGTCTCCATCGGGTACCCGACCGCGGTAATGACGGCGACGACGGCGCTCGACCATCTGCAACCCACGGCGGCCAGCCACTCGCGGGTGATGATCCTGGAGGTGATGGGCCGGGACGCTGGGCATATCGCCTTGGCGGCGGGGATCTCAGGCGGCGCCGATGTGATCCTCATCCCCGAGGTCTCTTACTCCATGGCGGCCGTGGCGGCGAAGCTCCGGCGGATGAAGGAAGACGGCCGCAACTTCGCGTTGGTCGTCGTTGCCGAGGCGGTCCGCACCGAGGACGGTCGGGCGGTGCGCCAATTTCAGGCCGGGGGCAGCGGCGCTTATGGCGGCATCGGCTATTACATCGCCTCGCGCATTACCGAGGAGACGGGCGCCGAGACACGGGTCACCGTGCTGGGTCACCTGCAGCGCGGAGGCATGCCCACACCTCGGGACCGGTTGATGGCGTCCATCTTCGGCGTTCATGCGGTCGACCTAATCGCCGCCGGTCGCTTCGACCGCATGGTCGCTTGGAGTGGCCGCCAAGTCATGGACGTACCCTTGGCCGAGGCCATCGCCACCAGCCGCGACGTTGATGTCGCGGGCCCACTCGTCCACACCGCCCGTGGGCTCGGGATCTGTCTGGGCGACGCATGAGCGCTTTCTTCGATTATTCGCTGGTCATCTATGGCCGCACCGGCGTGGCCGAGAGATGTTTGGCACTACAGGACCGGGAAGGCCTGGACGTGAATCTGGTTCTCTTTTGTCTCTGGGCGGCGAGCCGGGGACGAGCCCTCGACGACCAGGAAATGAAGCGTCTCATCGACACCGTGGCGGCCTGGCAGGGTGACGTCGTTTCGACCTTTCGCGCCCTGAGACGATGGCTGAAGGATCGGGCGGTGGGCGATGAGGAGCTGGCCGCGCTGCGCGAGAACGCCAAACGCAGCGAGCTCGAGGCCGAGGAGATCGAGCAAGGGTATCTGGAGGCTTGTCTCGAAATGTCACCAGGCGATCGTCCCGATCCGGCGCTCGCCGCGGCCAACTTTCGGATTTATCTGTCGGCGGCGGGCCGGTCTTTAACCGGAGACACATGTGCCGATTTGGTGGCGCTTCTGGTGGCGGCGTGGCCGGACCTGGGCTCGGAGGCGGCGGACGCCCTTCTGAAAGTCTAGGCCGTGTCGTCGCGGCCGCCTTTCCTCACGCGAAGATGATCCCCGGTCGATGCCTCGCGCCAGCGGTGGACCTTGCCGCTGTCGAGGCCGAAGAGGTCGAGGACCCGCCCCACGCTATGGTCGACGATGTCGTCCAGGCTCTCGGGCTCGGCATAGAAACCGGGCACCGGCGGGGCGACGATCGCCCCCATCTCGGAGAGCGCCAGGAGGTTTCGCAGGTGGCCTGTGTGCAAAGGGGTCTCGCGGACCATCAAAACCAGGCGCCTGCGCTCCTTCAAGACCACATCTGCGGCGCGCGTGAGCAGCGTCGAGGTCACGCCGGTCGCGATCTCCGACATCGAGCGGATCGAGCAGGGCGCGACCACCATGCCCAGCGTCTGGAACGAACCGCTTGCGATCGATGCGCCGACGTCACCGATCGGGTGATGAACATCGGCCAACGCCTGCACCTGTGCCGCCTTCAAATCGGTTTCGTAGGTCAGGGTCATCTCTGCCGACTTGGACATGACCAAGTGGGTTTCAACCGGCAGTCCGCGCAGCGTTTGCAGAAGCCGCACGCCGTAGATGACGCCGCTGGCGCCACTGATGCCGACGATCAAGCGATTACCGCTCATGGGGCCATCCCTTTTACCTTTCGCGCGGCCTCATGACCGGCCGACGGATTGCATTCGAACCATAACAGA
>JBFELD010000201.1:0-5358 GCA_041552375.1 Kiloniellaceae bacterium
CAGAACGGCGGCGGGCAGGAGGCGTGCCAGCTTGGCGAGATCGATCGCGCTGGCCGATAAGGCGGGCGGCGTCTCGACCAGCCGGCGCCGTCGGAGCGTCTGCCCACTGGCGGCGGTCGGATCGGCAAGCTCGGCCACCCGCCGCGCGCTGCGTCCCGAGAGTTCCAGGGCAACCACCGCGCCCTCCAAGGCACCGGCCGGCTCGAGCCCCAAAGCCGCGGCCCTTTGTCCGGTAAGAAGCAACAGAGGCTCGCTTCCGGCTAGACGCTCCAGGCCGGTGAGGCCCGAATCGCTGGCCGTCTCGGCGGCTTGAACCAGCGCGCCACTACCCGCCTCGTCAAGCAAGACGACGGGCGCGCCACGCCGAAGCTCGGCCAAGGCCCGGTCGACGTCGCGAAGCACGTTCGTGGGCACCTGAGGGGCGGACTGCGGTTGTCTCATCATCTCATGTTAGCGCGTCGTTCGCTGCGGTGCCATCGAATGCCACATTACCGATCTGCGATCGACACGTCGGTCCTCGGACGCCTGCCGCAAGGGCAAGATGGGTGTGATGACGGGAAAGATCAATCGGTGATCGGGTAGTGGAGGCGCCGTCATGCGGTGGCGGCGGCCGCAAGGCGTCTTCTTGAACCTGCGCCGGGGGGATGCTATCTCCATTGCTTAACTCAATGAGGATACGAGGCCGTGAGCACGCTGGGAGGAAAAAAGATACTCCTGATCGACGACGATGACGCGCTGCGCCAGACGCTCGGCGAGCAGCTTCGTCTTCATGAGGAGTTCGAGACTTTTTTTGCCGAATCCGGCACCGAAGGCCTGGACTTGGCCAAGTCCGACTATTACGACGCCATAATCCTCGATGTCGGTTTGCCGGATATGGATGGCCGAGAGGTCTGTCGTCTGATGCGGCGCTGCGGCGTTAAGTCGCCGATCATCATGCTGACCGCGGCGGGCTCGGACGCGGACACGATCCTCGCTCTCGATTCGGGTGCCAACGATTACGTGACCAAGCCCTTCCGGCTGGGCGTCCTTTTGGCCAGGCTGCGGGCCCAACTGCGCCAGCATGAGCAGAGCGAGGACGCCGTCTTCACGATCGGCCCCTACACCTTCCAGCCAAGCGCCAAGATTCTCGTTCACAATGAGAACAAGAAGAAGATCCGCTTGACCGAAAAAGAAACCTCCATCCTCAAGTACCTCTATCGCAGCGGCTCAGCCGTGGTCGGCCGGGACGCGCTGCTTGGTGAGGTTTGGGGTTATAACGCGGGGGTGACCACGCACACGCTGGAAACCCACGTGTACCGTCTCCGGCAGAAAATCGAATACGACCCGTCGAACGCTGAGATCCTGGTGACCGAACCGGGCGGCTACCGTTTGGTGCCTTGATCGCCTAAAACCTCTCACGTTCGCACACCGGTCGCCGGGCCACCTGTTGGCGCGATGCCGCGCAGGGCAACGGCAAGACCGACGGCGATTGGGAGGCAAAGTGTGGTGCCAGCGCCGAAGATCGGTGACGCCAAGGTCCAATCCCCCGTCCACTCGAAGGCGCCGGCCAGGATCAAAGGTCCGGCCAGGACACCGATATTGCGCCCGGTCATGACGATGCCGAAAGCCGTTGCCGTGCGCGCGCCGGAGCCTAACGCCGCGCTCGGCATGGCAAAGAGGCACCCCGGGACCAATCCGGCGGTTGCGCCATAGACCAACAAGGAAAAGATGCCGGCGCCGGTGGACTGCGCGAAAGGGATGGTCCACCAGCATAGCGCCTGGATCGCAAGGGCCGCGCCCAGCAACCGTGGCAGACGTACGCCTCTGTGAAGAAGCAGGCCCGCGGCGATACAAGACAGCATGACCAGGAAGACCGGTATCACATAACCGGAAAGAGCACCCGAAACCGACAGCGCGCGTTCCTCGACCAGGTATTGCGGCAGCCATGTCATGTAGGCGAAATATTGCGCTGACCAAAGCATGAAGATGGTCCCCGTCGCAGTCAGGGCGATGGTCTGTCTGGTCGTCAGCTTGCCTTGGTGATGCTCCCCGGCTTCGGTTCGACGCGGTGTCACCAGGGGCCGCCTCAGCAATCCCGCCTGGTGTTTTTGCACCCACAGGGTCCAGAGAGAGAACCCTAGGCTGGCGATGATGGCGAGCCACCACAGCCCTTGCCACCCGACAGAGGCCAAGGAGATGGGAGCAGCCAAGGTCGCGGTCAGCTGGCCCACCGGAATCCAGGCGGCGGTCAATCCGATCACGATGGGGAGATGGCGCGGTGAGGCATGGGCATTGGCCAGGACCGGGCCGACGATGGCGACCACCGCAAAGCCCAGGCCCTCCAGCCCCCGCCCCAGCAGGACCAGAAAGCCCGATTGCGGCCAGGCGAGAGCGGTCGCCGAGCCCAGGATGAAAAATCCCATGCCGGCGAGCAAGGGAACGGTCACACCCAGGCGTTCGATGAGGCGTCCGAGCCGCAAGGAAACGACGATCCCGACAAAGGCGTATACCGACATGAGCCCGCCGGCCAGCGCGCGATCGTAGTCGTAGAGATCGAGAAGAACCGGGAGCGCGACAGGGAGCTTGAATTGTTGAAAGGCGCCGAAGCAGGCGACCGCCAAGCCGAACGCGATGAGGACGAAAGAGCTAGCCGAGCGGTCCGTCATGGGCGCTACCTTTGCCTAAATGGTTGTTGGGAACAAGCTTCCACGGCGATCTGCCCGAGACCCCGACTCTCTGGTTCGGTGGAAAGCGCAAAAATGCTTTGGGTCCGGCAGGTGAAGACCTTAAATAGAGAAGAGAACAGGAGCGAGAGAGTACTTGTCTGACCAGAACGGCTTTTTCGTGCGCTTCTGGGGCGTGAGAGGGTCGGTAGCATGCCCCGGCGAGTCGCACCGACACTATGGGGGAAACACCAGCTGCCTTGAGGTTCGCTGTGGTGGCCGCTTACTCATTTTTGATGCGGGCACCGGCTTGCGGCCCTTGGGCGATGCGATCGACGGCGAACAGCCGGTCGATGCCGATATGCTGTTGACCCACACTCACCATGATCACATTGCCGGCCTTCCATTTTTTTCTCCCTTCTTCAACAAGCAGAACCGGTTTCGTATCTGGGCGGGGCATCTCGCCCCCGCGCGCAGTCTCCATAACGTTCTGTGTCAGTTCATGAGTGCGCCGCTCTTTCCGGTGCCGCCGCAGGTCTTTTCGGCCGATGTCATCTATCGCGACTTTACCGCGGGAGAGACCCTGGAATTCGGCGATGGCATCCACATCCGAACGGGCGGCCTCAACCATCCCAATGGCGCGACAGGCTATCGGATCGACTATGACGGTCGGTCTGTCTGTTACATCACCGACACCGAACATGTTCCGGGCGAGCCGGATCGCTCGATCCTCGCGTTGATCGAGGGTGCGGATTACGTGATCTATGACAGCAGCTACACGGACCAGGAATTTCCCGGCTACGTATCCTGGGGGCACTCGACGTGGCAGGAGGGGGTCCGGCTCTGCGATGCGGCGGAGGTTGGGACCCTGGTCTTGTTCCACCACGACCCCAGCCATGACGATGCGTTTATGGATCGGGTCGCCAGCGAGGCGGCGGAAATGCGACCGGGCACGATTGTGGCGCGAGAAGGCATGAAGCTCGAACCCTGATCACACCGCCCGGCACCAACGGGCAGTGGCATTCCGGTCACTCGTTCTTCACGGTAATCTGACAAGAATTCCGCGGCGGCGGCGTTATATCTACGGAGCCATTCCCGCAAAAGCCGTGCCGAGGGGCCGCAACGAACCGTGTTCAACCTCATTCCCAAGACCGACACGATCTCTCTTCCGCAGCGCGTGCGTGGCGCCATTCGCGAGCAGGAGGAGATGACCGAGCGGCTCATCTCTTGGTTCCAGCTCTTCGTCGTTCTCACCCTCGGGACGCTTTACATGGCCGGG
The DNA here is from genome assembly GCA_041552375.1 of Kiloniellaceae bacterium. GTDB lineage: Bacteria > Pseudomonadota > Alphaproteobacteria > Kiloniellales > Kiloniellaceae > JAJFGK01. The sequence continues at coordinate 3,922 of JBFELD010000201.1, forward strand.
CCGAAGCCCGACATCATGTTCGACATCATCCCCTGGGCGCTCGCTGTCTACCTCGTTCTCACGCTTATCCGCATCGTGTGGTCCCATCGCACCCGCCTGCCCGATTGGGCGGTCGCCGTGTCGGCTTTCTTCGACATCGCACTGTTGATGGCCCTGATCTGGAGCTTTCACCTGCGCTACGAGCAGCCGCCGTCGTTCTATCTGAAGGCGCCGACGCTTCTTTACGTGTTCATTTTCATCGCCCTCAGGGCCTTGCGCTTCGAGGCCTGGACGGTGGTGTGGACCGGCCTCGTCGCCTCCCTGGGCTGGGGCGTATTGATGGCCTATGTGGTCTTCGCCGATCCCTTGGATACGATGATCACCCGCGATTACGTGCTCTACATGACCTCGAACTCGATCCTCCTGGGTGCGGAGGTCGACAAGATCCTCTCGATCCTGCTGGTGACCATCATCATCGCGGTCGCCTTGGCGCGCGCCAAGCGCTTGCTGGTCCGCTCGGTTTCCGAGCAGGCGGCGGCGCAGGAGCTCTCGCGTTTCTTCTCTCCCGAGGTGGCGGAGAAGATCAAGGGTGCCGACCGCGCGATCGATGCCGGTGTCGGTGAGATCCGGCACGCCGCAATCCTCAATCTCGATATGCGCGGCTTCACGACCTACGCGGCCGAAGCCGACCCGAACGAGGCAATGAGCCTGCTTGCCGCCTATCAGGGCCGCATGGTCCCGATCATCATCGAACAGGGCGGCAGTATCGATAAGTTCCTGGGCGACGGCATCATGGCGACGTTCGGCGCGACCGAGCCGTCCGAGACCTATGCGGCCGATGGATTGCGGGCGCTGGAAGCCACGGTGGCCGCTGCGCGCGCCTGGCGCGAAGAGCGGCAAAGCGCCGGCCTTCCCTGCCCGGCCATCAACGGTGCGCTCTCGTCCGGACAGATCCTCTTTGGCGCCGTGGGCGACGAGATGAGGCTCGAATACACCGTCATCGGGGACGCGGTCAATCTCTCGGCCAAGCTCGAGAAGATGAACAAGATCCTCGGCATCGAAGCCCTCTGCGATCGCCAGACCTACGACTTGGCTCTTTCCCAAGGCTTCCGGCCGGGCACGGAGGTGCGCTTGCTGGACGATGTCGAGGTTCCGGGCGTCGAGCGCCCTATGGATTTGGCCGTGATTGCCGCCTGAGCCTCAGCGATCTCTTCAGATAACCCGTTGATTTAAAATAAATACTGCCATGCAAAAAGCGATGGCCTGACCACCGCCTTTGGCATTTGTCCAATGGAGCCTTTCGCATCATATCGGGTCAATCGAACTTATGCCAAGAGGCTGATGAGGCCCCAAAAGGAGTAAAGACAATGACCGCATTCAACACGGTTGGCATTTCCTTCATCGCCGCGGTGACGGTTGTGGGGCTGGTTGTCGGCTTGGCCTGAACACGGGCGCTCC
>JBFELD010000202.1:0-5313 GCA_041552375.1 Kiloniellaceae bacterium
CGGCGCCGCGTTTTCCAGCAGCTCCGGCACCTTGTTGCCGGAGAGTTCGTTGTCGCTCAGCTCGACGCTCGTCCCTTTGGCAATGGCGATGCCATGCCCCGCACTGTCGCGAACGGTGTTGCCTTCCAGCAGGGCGCTGCCGCTGAGAACGACGACCCCATGATCGCCGCTCTTTTCGAGCAGGTTGCCCCGTAACGCGGGCCCGGCCCCATTTTCGATGATTATGCCTCCAAGCGCGTTGTCGACAAATCGATTATCCTCGATCACGCCACTGGCGGCGCCATAGAGGTATAGGCCAACCTCGCCGGATCCGCTGACCTCATTGCCGATGATGTGCGGGCCGGCTCCGGAGGCCACCTCGATGCCCGAGCGCGCGCTATCCGAGATGGCATTGTTCTCCAATATGCCGCGCGCACCTTCGGCGATGACCACCCCGGCGCCCTTGCTCGCGGCGATCGTGTTGCCGACGACGCGGGGTGCGGCGCCACCGCGGATCATCAGCCCCGCGCCGCCGGATGCCTCGATGCTATTGTCGATTATCTCCGCGCTCGCTCCGGCGGCCACGACGATGCCGCCGCCGCGGGCATGATGGATCACGTTCTCGCTGACCCGTGCTTGGCCGCCGTTGATTATCAAACATGGGCTGGAAAAGGAGCCGAAGGTCTCCTCGGTTCTGAAATGAAGCCCGGTGACCGTGCCCTGCGGCGATGAGACGACGAGACAAGGACCCACGATCGGTGTGATCATCGCCGGCTCGGCGGCGTCCGGATCTCCTGTTAGCTGCACCGAGCGCGTGATTGTAAGGCTTTCCCGGTAGGTTCCCGCGCGCACCACGATGATCGCGCCTTCACGGGCGCGCGCGAGCGCATCGGAGATACGGGTCGTATCGCCGGCTCCGGTGGTATCGACGACCCAGGTCGACTTGACATAGCGCAAGTACAGCGGCCAGGCCTGCCAGGCGGCAACTGCGGCGCAGAGTAAGATGATCACCGCGGCGGTGATCAGCGGGCCCCGCCGCCGGCGTCCTCTCGAGGCCGCGTCCTGGGGGTGTTGCGATTGCGCGGCCATTGGCGGCAAGGCGCGCTGCGCGACGGCGAGGGTGGGCGGATAAGGCGACGGAACCGGCCCCTCGGCCTTATCGGAAGGTGCGCGTCCCTCCGCTTTGCTCGAGCCGTCAAGGGACAGCATCAGATCGCGAAATTCCGAGGCCGATTGCACGCGCCGTGCGGGATCTCGCGACAGCGAACTGTCGATGATCTCCAAGAACTCGGCCGAGTAGGCCTGCCCGCACAGCGTCGCCACGGGCTCAATTCCCGAAGCACCGCTCTGGGTCTCGGCGCCCGCCGGTGCGCCGCCGGTCATGATGCGGTAGGCGATTGCGGCGAGGCTATAGACGTCGGTCCAGGGTCCCTCGCTTCCCGGCGCGCCATAGATCTCCGGTGCGGAATAGCCCGTCGTCGCGTAGGCCGGTGCCCCAGCCGCGCCACGCCGCGGATCGCGGGCGTTGCCGAAGTCGACGATGACCGGCTGCCCTTTGCTGTCGACGATCACGTTCTCGGGCTTGAGGTCACGGTGGAAGATGCTCTTGCCATGCAGATAGGCCACCGCATCCGCCAGACCGGCGAGGAACTCGCGGAGCTCTTGTTCGGCGACCGGCGCCTTGCTGGTTTCCAGGATTTCCTCGAGCGATCGACCTCCCACGTGCTTCAACACCAGGACATACTGATCGTCGATCTCGCGCAGGCTCACGAAACGGGCGACGCCACGATGGTCGAGGCCGGCCAGGATGGCCGCCTCGCGTTCCAGCCTTTCACGACCGGCCTGGCTTGCCTCGATCCCTTCCGATTGGCTTCCCGGCGCCATCTTCAGCACCACACGCTCGCCGTTCGCCGGGTCGAGCGCCTCAAAGACCTCGCCTCTTGGGCTTGCGGCGATCTGGCGAAGAATGTCGAAAGCGCCGCCGGCCATCTCCTGCCGCGGCGTCTCCGGGGATGTCTCGGGAGGGTTCGGTTCCGGCGGGGAGGCGGACTTCGCGTCTTCCACGGGACGCGTCATGACGGACCGCCCTCCGGCAGAGGGGTACGGGTGGGAAGCTGAAACGTGAACTCGGGAGTCTTGGGCTTCGGCGGCTTGGCCGGCTTGCTTTCCGCTTTTTTGCGAGGCTTGGGCACTTCGGCCTTCTTTTCGGCCTTGGGCGTTTCGGCCTTGGGCGCCTCCGGCGACTTGCTCTCCTCGCTCGGTGAGGGGGCCGGCGCGGGAGAGGGCGGGGCCTTGGCCACAGGCGCGGCTGGCTCCTTCGGCTCGGGCGAAGTCGTCTTCTTGGGTGCAGCCCCTTCGACCGAGGGCGGCTTTTCATCGAGGAACCAGCGCGCCTCACCCACCCGGCAGCCCGTGCCGTCGACCACCATCGTCAGCTCGTCATCCATGACTTGGGTTCGCCGGTAGACACGGCAGGGAAGCTTGGGCGTCTGATAATAGGTCCGCTCGATTCTTATCATGCCGCGGTTGCCGGTCGTCGGGTTGTTCCAAGGTATGTCGACCCCGGTCTTCTCGAACTCGAGGATCTCTTGCAGGCGTTGGGCGACGTAAGCGGCGTCTTCCGGGTTCTCGGCCGCCGAGGCGCGTCCGATCGCTGCCGCCGACACAAGCGCCGCGGCGAGCGATACGGCCGCCATGCCGATGCTGATCTTAACTCCAAGCCGATGAATGACCATATCTACACTCTATATGAATGCGCGCCGGCCCGTTAGGGGTCGAGCGCACAGGTGATACAATGGCTGGATATTGCCTCAAGGCCAAGACGGGCATCAACCGATAGTGTTCGGCCGAATTGGAAATCGAGTAGTAAAAACAAGGTGATTGAGATAGAATTGCAACCATTGTGCCTGAAAAAGGTGATGAGCATGCGACTGATAACCCTTTGTTTTGCAGCCGTTTTGGCGCTGAGCGCTTGTACCAACTCCACATCCGGTACCTATAGCGGCCGCGATGTGGGGCAGGTTATAGAGACCAGCGAAGGAACGGTCGTCTCATCGCGACTCGTCGAGGTTCGCGGCGGTGAGAACAGCAATACCGGGGCTCTTGCCGGCGCCGCGGTCGGCGCGACCACCGGTGCCGTGGTGGCGAAAGGACAGAGTGCCAGCATCGCAGCCGGCGTTATCGGCGGCCTGATCGGTGCCGGGGCGGGCTATCTGATCGAGGAGTCGGCGCGCAGCCGCGAGGGCATCGAGTATGTCGTTCAGATGGATGACGGTCGGGTCGTAACCATCGTGCAGAACCGTGATCCTGAGGAGCAGCCCTTGCAGGATGGCGAACGCGTATTGGTTCAGTACGGCTCCGACTACACCCGCGTCATTCCCTCGCCGGTCGATGTCAGTGGCGGTGGCGGTGGCGCTGGTGCCAGCGGCGGCGGTGCCGCGGGTGCGGGAGGTGCAGCCGGTGGAAACTGGTCCAACCCCGATCAGCCGGTGGTCGAGCAACAGTATGAGCCGACCATCGACGAACAGCAGCAATAGCCGCGCTGCGACGATCTGAAACCGACGCGAGCAAACGATCGAGTGCGAGGTGGCGACATCGGAACCGCGTGAGCGCGCGGGTTCAACCGGCTTCGTCTTCCTTGGCGTATCCCTCGAGCAGCCGCAGAAGGGCGACCACCGCGATGGAGGCGCGCTTCCTGTCGAACTCGTCTAGTTCCTGCATGTAGCCGTCATCGATGGCGCTGATCGCATTCTTGGCGATCCTGACGAGCGGTGCGCGGACCATGGGCGAGGTGATCAACGGGCAGATGCTTGCCGGCACGACGACGTAGTCGGGCAGCTCCAAGAGGACTGGCTCGCCGCCGGCTTGATGCGGAAACTTAAGGACGTTGTCGTTCATCGTTCGTTGGACCCCAGACCCCAGACCCCTTACCCCGGCGGATGAGGCCAAGCGATGCCATCTCCGGGTGTATTTCAGCCCCTTGTGCCGGCATACATTAGGTCCGCCGCATGAATAAGCGGTAAATCCGTATCGTCGGTTCGCCTTAGGTCCGATCACGCGCTGCAGGCGTCGGGTCTCCCGAGCTGACGCTGCTGGGGACGATCAGGTCCGATATCACGGGCGAGATCATGATACCGACGGCAAAGCCGATCGCCGCGCCCAGCGGCCGGTGCCGCCGGTACAAGAGGGCGCCCACAAGAGCGGCGCAGGAGCCCAATAGAACCATGGCAATGAGATAGGGGATCAAGAAACTCGCCGCCATGACAACTCATCCTCGCGCGCGGGATAGGAAGTCTAGCCGCCTTATGGTGAAGATTTCGTGAGCGCGTCCGGGCCTCCCGCCGGCGCGCGCCCACGGCCACGTCGGCCTCTTACCTTTCCGGCTCCTCGATGAAGCTCACGATCGACGCGCGGACCGGGGCCAGATAGGTGAAGGGCTGGGCGAGCGCTAACAGGATCTCGACATGACCGGTCCCCTCCAACGGGAGATAGGAGACATGATTGCCGGCCTTCGCCAGCCGCGCGGCCAGGTCTTCGGAATTCAGCGGCCACACTGTGCGGTCCTCCACGCCGTGGAGCAGGAGGGTCGGTGGCGCGCCGGCGCGCACGAAGGTCACGGGTCGCGCGGTATCAGGGTCTTCGGCATTCTCGAAGATGGGCTTGGTGGAGCGGTATCGCAGGGGATCGAAGGCATAGGGCCCGGCCAGCCCGACGACGGCTTGGATTACGTCCGGCGAGACCCCGTCGCGCGTCAGATAGTGCTCGTCCAGCGCCAGCAGGGAGGCGATGTGCGCGCCGGCGGAATGCCCGATGAGAACGATGCGGCTATTGCCGCCCGTTGGCCTGTCGAGGTTATCGGCGACCCAGGCGATCGCCGCCGCCCCATCCTGGATGAAGTCCGGAAACCTGACCTCGGGATAAAGGCGGTAATCGGGAACGACCACGGTGAAGCCCTCGGCGGCGAAACTCTGACCGATGAAACGGTAGTTGCCGCGCTCACCGTTTTTCCAGCTTCCGCCATAGAAGAAGACGATGACCGGCTTCGAGAGATCGGGCCGCACCGGGTGGTAGATATCCAGCATCTGCCGCTTTTCCGGTCCGTAGGCGATGCCGGTTTCGGCAGTATAGCCTTCGTTCGGGACAAGGGTGTCGATCACCTTCAGGGGTGAACAGGACGCGAGGATAAACCCGATCAGGAGTATCCGGCATGACCGAAGGGGGCGCATAAGCGATGGCGGATGGCTTGGCAACGATCACACTCCGAGGCGGCCATATAGGTTCCGGCCGGCTCATACTTTCGGACCCCAAAGCCACTTATGTGTGTCCAGGCCTCGA
>JBFELD010000203.1:0-5312 GCA_041552375.1 Kiloniellaceae bacterium
CGCACCTCTCGGACGTTCAGAGGGCATGATCGGGCTGGACCGGCCAAGCCCCAGAGCGGGAGCGGAGAGATTTCGAATTGACCGATTACAATGTCGATCCTCTGTTGAATAAATTGGTATCTCCAATAATTATTTGGATAATATTCTTATTCACCTCTGTCGTTTGCAGAATTATATTGGAATTATTCATCGGGCTGCATGCGACGGCCGTGGAAAAGATCCTCTATTCTGATTTAACTCTACTGGCGATCGCCGCAATATGGCATGCATGGATTTGGCGGAAGGACGCTTACTTGCAAGTATCCATAATCGCCGCAATCGAGTGGTCGCTGGCGACAGGCCTGGTTGGATATTTTTGGCTGCGGTATCTCTGGGCGATGCCCCACAGCGAGATCATGACCTCGCTCCGATTTTGGGAAGGTGGAGCATACGGCCTCTTGGTGGTTTGCAGCGCTCTTGCTCCCCTGATCCTTGGCCCGGCCTTTGGATTGGCGTGGCAATTCAAACACCGGTGACGGCAGCACAGTCGCTTCAACCGCGCCGACTCACGAACGCCTCACCGTGCGGGCCCTCGTAGGTCGGTCCCGAACCGCGCGGGCGATAGCCCGGGCCTGAATAACGCCCTTCCCGACATCCGTAACACTCACCTTGCCCCGGACCCAATCGGTCCTCGGAACGCCGACTATAGACATAAAGATATCTTTATATCTACATTGCAATATTAATATGCGAACTACACGGCGGAGTTCATGGAGGTTTTGCTTTCAGCCTTACGCGCAGCAGGAGAGCCGACACGTCTTCGTCTGCTCGTGCTCTGCGCCCACATGGATTTGACGGTTTCTCAGCTTGTGCAAGTTCTGGGGCAGAGCCAGCCGCGGGTATCACGGCATTTGAAGCTGCTTTGGGAGGCAGGGCTGCTCGAGCGCCATCGCGAAGGCAGTTGGGTGTTCTTTCGGCTGTCGACACGAGGGGCCGGGGCGGAGCTGGCCCGCACCATAGTGGATGCGCTGCCTCATGATGATCCGGTCATGCAACTCGATTTGGAGCGCCTGGAGCGAATTCGACGCGATCGCGAACGTCTCGCGGCCGAGTACTTCAAGCGAAATTCGGCGCAATGGGATCAAATTCGTTCGCTGTATGTCGATGAAGCCTTGGTCGAAGCAAAGCTTCAGGAAATGTTCGCGACCGGCGCTGTCGGTGACCTGCTCGACATCGGCACCGGCACGGGAAGGATCGTCAAAGCCCTGGCGCCGCAGGTCGGCCGCGCGGTCGGTGTAGACCTATCCCATGAAATGTTGACCGTGGCGCGCGCCAATCTCGAGCGTGACCAGCTCAGAAACTGTGCCGTGCGCCACGGCGACATGTACCGGCTTCCCATGGAAAGTGGTTCTTTTGACGCCGTGACGATCCACCAAGTGCTCCATTTCGCCGAACGGCCCGCGGCGGTCATCGCCGAGGCGAGCCGCCTATTGAGGCCGGGCGGACAGCTGATCGTCGTCGACTTCGCCAAGCACGAGCTCGAGCACCTGCGCGACGAGCACGCTCACACTTGGCTTGGCTTCCATGACGAGGAGATCGACGACTGGTGCCGCAAGGCGCACCTCGACGTGAGCCGTCCGGTCGCTCTCAGTGGGATGCCGCTGACGGTCGTCATCTGGCAAGCCCGCCTACCGGGGACGGCTGGCGACGGAGTTCGGCATAGGTCGGGGGGAGCAAGGACATGAGCGGCTTGAGGATCCGGTCGGCCGATGTCGGCGCTTCCAGGGTTGCCCATGCGGACCTGAATGAGCTGGCCTTATCCTTCGAGTTCTTTCCGCCGAAGGTGGAGAAAACAGACACGCGGTTCTGGGACGAGCTGCTGAAGCTGGAGCTGATTCGGCCGCAATTCGTCTCGGTGACCTATGGGGCGGGCGGCAGCACACAGGAGCGCACACACGACATCGTCGCCCGGCTCGCGCTCGAGACGTCGCTGCGCCCGGCCGCTCATCTGACCTGCGTCGACGCCACGCGTGAGGAGGTCGATCGGATCGCGGCGCGATACTGGGATGCCGGGGTTCGCCACATCGTCGCCCTTCGCGGCGACCCGCCAGCTGGCGCCGGCGCCTATCTGCCCCATCCCGATGGCTACGCCTATGCGGCGGATCTGGTGGCCGGCCTGAAACGAGTTGCGGATTTCGAGATCAGCGTCGCCGCATATCCCGAGATCCACCCTGAAGCCGCCTCCGCGGCCTGTGACCTCGATAACCTGAAACGCAAGCTCGATGCGGGTGCCGATCGGGCGATCACGCAGTTCTTCTTCAACCCCGAATGCTACTTTCGCTTCCTGGATTCGGTTCGTGCCGCTGGCATTGAGGCGCCGATCGTGCCTGGCATCTTGCCGATCCTGAACTTCGAGCGGACGGTGGAGTTCGCCAAAAAGTGCGGATCCTCCATCCCAAGATGGCTCGCCACCCTGTTCTCGAACCTTGATGACGACCCGAAGATTCGTGATCTGGTCGCCGCCGTGGCCGCCGCTGAGCAGTGCCGGCAGCTGCGCGCCCACGGCATCAAAGAGTTTCATTTCTATACCTTGAATCGGATCGATCTCACGCTTGCCATCTGCCGAACTCTTTTGACCCCGGTCCTCGACACCGAAGGAACCGAGCACACCGTCAAGGCGGGCCGATTGGCCTGACGTCGCAGGCTCCTCGACCAAGAGATGTGTAACTAATTGCAATTGGGAGTGAACAGGATGACCGAGAACAGCACCGCATCAAAGACCACCGAAAGCGACAGCATCCTGGAGGACGCGCAGCACGCCAGCGAGGAAGCCGCGAACCGGTGGCACCACGAATGGCTGAAGTTTCCGACCGTCAGTCTCGATGCGGCAGGGGGTTGGCATTATTGGGACGTGCCCGACGACACCCACGTCTACCGCACCGATTGGCAAATCGGGGAAGGCCTTGCCCGCGATACCGTGGCACAGATGCAGCGCTTTCCGGCCGGCAGCTCGGTGCTGCGCCGCATACTTCGGGAGATCGATTTCAATTCCCTCGTGGCGCAAGGATTCCTGTCCCGCATCGAGGACATGCTGACCAATCCGAATGTCTTCTTGCAAGCGCTCGAGCCCGGATCCGTCCAGGCAAAGCTTGCCGGAGAGGCGCCGATCCCGGCATGGACCACGCCCGCGGGGCCCAACGGTCACAAGCACGGCGGCGAACGCTGACGGCGCGCACGGCCTGATCCCACGCGCCTACGGTCGCGGTTTTTGGTAGAGATTTACCCGCGTGTGCTGCGTAAAGACATAGCCGTCCTCGGTACGCCCGCTCTCGAACAGGGCTTCGACTTCTGGGGTTTCCAGCATCTCTCGGGAGAAGTCATTATAAGTGGTCCCGGTGACCTCGTCGACGAAGGCATCATAGGCCAAGACCCGCACGGCGGTCTCATCATGGAACAGCCGATATAAGGCTTCCAGGCTGCCCGTCAGCATCGGCTCCAAAACATAGAGGAAGCCGTCTTTGGGCTTGAGAACCCGTCGGACCTCCGCCAGGGCCCGGTCCGAGAGGGTCCTCACCTTCAAGCACGTCCTGACCCAGGAGGTGGCGAACCTGAGCCTCATCGGGCGCACGCGCTAGGCCATCCATCGGCGCATCGCCAATGCCTTGGAGGCAGGGTTCCAACCGCTGATCCGGGGAAGGCCCGAGCTTCTTGCCCATCATCTGACCGAGTCGCGCGAGATCGAGAGGGCAACCGCCCTTTGGCTCGAAGCAGGCCGTCGGGCCATCGAACGATCGGCAAATGCTGAGGCGATCGCCCATCTGACGAAGGGATTGGAGCTGCTGGACAAGGTGCCCGACAAGGCCGACTGCAGCGGACGCGTTCTTTGGGATGCCGAGTTCGACCGCCTGCGCGGAGAAATGCTGCTGACCTTCGACGAAGGCAACCAAGCCGAAGCCGAGGCTTACCTCCAAAACGCCGTCAGCACCGCGCAGCGTAAGAAGGCGAAGTCATTGGAGCTGCGCAGCGCGACGAGCCTGGCGCGACTGTGGGTCAAGCAAGGCAAGAACCGAGAGGCACTAGACTTGTTGGCACCGATCTATGCCTGGTTCACCGAGGGCCATGACACGCAAGACTTGGTCGAAGCCAAGAAATTGCTCGACGCACTTTCTCGTTAGTTCGCGGCCCGGACTATTCCCCCGCTACAAAGAATGTTAATTCCCACCTTTTCTCTATTTATCTTGGGCGATAGGGCAATATCATTGTAATCTCACATGAAATCAATCAATGTAAATCAATGAAAGCGCCCACTGTGAGGGCGAAGGAAAGAATAAACGAAGGATGGGGATAAGCGCCGTCGATCGGCCTCAAGGTGAAATTTGGCCACGGCTCGCACCATTATACCATAAGTTGCGTAGCTGATCGGTCCAGCGCTTTAGGGACAATCGCTTCATGGCTGAGGGCGTCCAGGAGAACCTAGGCAGCTTTGAGATCGACCGGACCGAGCAGGGCCGCCCACTTGTTCGTCTGTCCGGAGATTGGGTGCTGCATAGGGGCATGACCTCCGCCGAGCGTATTCTCGGTGATCTGGATCTTGGCGGCGGGCTCGGGCCGGTCGTGATAGATGGCTCCGGTGTCGGCCGATGGGACAGCGCGCTGGTGTCGCTGCTGGTGCAGCTCCGTCAGAGCTTCGAGGCACGCGGTATCGAGATGGAGTCGCGGGGCATCCCCGACGGATTGCGCCGCCTGGTCGACCTGGCCCTGGCCGTGCCCGAGAAGGCCGGCGCAAGGCGAAAGGAAATCACACCCTCCTTTGTCGAGAGCGTTGGCAACCAAGCCCTCGATGCTCTACGCAGCAGCGGCGATATGCTGACCTTCCTTGGCGAGGCGATGATTGCGCTTGGAAAGGCGCTGAGGCGACAAGCGCGATTTCGTCCGTCCGATGTGCTGCTGGTGCTCCAGGAATGCGGGCCGCAGGCCTTGCCCATCGTGACGCTGATCAGCTTTCTGGTCGGCATGATCCTGGCCTTCGTCGGTCTGGTCCAGCTCGAGCAGTTCGGTGCGGATATCTTCGTCGCCAATCTGGTTGCCGTCGCAATGGTGCGCGAGATGGGCGGCATGATGACCGGCATCATCATGGCCGGGCGAACGGGAGCCGCCTTCGCGGCCCAGTTGGGCACGATGAACGTCAACGACGAGATCGCCGCCTATCGCACCCTTGGCATCCCTCCGACGGAATTTTTGGTCCTGCCGCGCATGATCGCGCTGATCTTCGCGGTGCCCTTGCTGACCATCTATGCCAACGTGGTGGGCATGGTGGGCGGCTCGGTCGTGGC
>JBFELD010000204.1:0-5307 GCA_041552375.1 Kiloniellaceae bacterium
CGACGACGGTCTCGGCGCGGCCATCAACGACCGCCTCGAACGGGCCGCGGCCTCGCCAAGCCACCCTACGCCACCGCGAGATGTCGACAGATGACGCGGACCCTACCGAGCAGCGAGAAATATCAGCACCTTCGCCGGCGCCTGGAGGAACAGCTGGGTCCGAAGGGCATTCTCGCCGAGGCCGCGGACCTTGCCCCCTATCTGATCGAAAGCCGCGGCCTGTGGACCGGGTGGGCGCCCTTCATGGCCCTGCCGGCCTCGACGCAGGAGGTGGCCGAGACCGTGCGCATCTGCCGCGAGGAAGGGATCGCCATCGTCCCCCAGGGCGGCAACACGTCACGGGTCGCCAGCGCCTTCATCCAAGAGGAAGACGGCGCCATTCTGCTCAACTTGAGACGAATGGACCGTGTTCTCGAGGTCGATCCGCTCGACAATTCAATCACCGTGCAAGCGGGCTGTGTGCTGCAGCGGGTCCAAGAAGAGGCCGCTGCGGTAGATCGCCTCTTTCCCTTGAGCCTCGGTGCCGAAGGAAGCTGCCAGATCGGTGGCAACCTAGCCTCGAATGCCGGCGGCCTACAGGTCTTGCGGTATGGAAACGCGCGCGACCTGGTGCTGGGCATCGAGGTGGTGCTGCCCGACGGCCGCGTCTGGGACGGTCTGCGCGCGCTGCGGAAGAACAACACCGGCTACGACTTGAAGCAGCTCTTCATCGGCGCCGAGGGCACGCTTGGCATCATCACCGCGGCGACGCTGAAGCTTTACCCCAGACCCAAGGAGTCGGTCAGCCTCTTCATCGGCCTGCGCGACCTGGAGGCCTCCTGCCACGTCCTGGCCCTGGCGCAGGGTGCCACCGGTGGGCAGGTGGTGGGCTGCGAGCTGATCCCGCGCATCGCTCTCGACTTCACCTTGCGTCAAGCACCGGACATTAAAGATCCCTTGAGCGCGCCTCACGACTGGTACGTCCTCATGAAGGCCGCCGCGGGCCGGGAGAACTCGGGACTGCGCGAGGCCCTGGAGCAGATGTTGGCCGAGGCCTACGAAGCCGGCCTCGTCGTCGATGCCACGATTGCCGCCTCAGAGGCTCAGTCCCAAGCCCTCTGGCGCATCCGAGAAGTGCTGGTCGAAGCTCAAGCGCTGGGCGGCGCCTCGATCAAGCACGACGTCTCCGTTCCGGTCTCCAAGGTGCCCGCCTTCATCCAGCAGGCCAACGCCACCGCCGCGGCACTGGTGCCGGGGATCCGGCCCTACGCCTACGGCCACATGGGCGACGGCAACGTGCACTACAACCTGTCGCAACCGGAGGCCCTATCGGCGGAGGACTTCATGGCCCGGCAACCGGAGATACAGCGCCGGGTTCACGACGTCGCCATATCCCTCGGCGGATCGATCTCGGCCGAGCACGGCGTCGGCCTCACCAAGCGTGCCGAGATTGCGCGCGTCAAGCCGCCCATCGAGCTCGAGCTGATGCGCCGCCTAAAGGCCGCGCTCGACCCGGAGGGTCTGATGAATCCTGGGAAGATTCTGATCCCCGAAAGCGACTGACCGCGCGGGATACGCCGGGCCATACGGATAAGGAGGGCCCATTGAGGGCCCTCCTTCCACCGTCGCTCCCAGGAGGGAGACTCGCCCGGTCAAGACCGGGAGCCAGCGGGCTTCCTTCGACGTAATCAAGACTCGACCCCCGGCGACCGGGCGTGAAACACGCGACACACTGAAATTTACTAGAATCAATAATAGAGCATATTTGCCTTTGTCGCAATAATTATAGTATAAAATTTGATTTATATTATAGATAAATTTGAATATAATTAGGTTTTATTTGCTCTCTACATTTCGTTCGCCACCGGTTGCCGTGACCTCGGCTCTTTTCGTGTCTTCGCGCCTCGGTTATGCTCGCGCCGCATTGGCCGGCGTTAGGCCGCCGCGCCAACTGCACGGTGACTGTCAAATCCAGGACGAGACCCAGGAAAAAACAATGAGATTTTCGACCAGCGGCATCCGGGTCATGCGCAACTTCCCCGGCGACGCGGAGGTGGCGAGCCATCGCTGGCTGGTGCGCGCCGGCTACATCTTCCAGCATGGCAGCGGCATCTATTCCTTCGCCCCGCTGTTCTATCGCGTCTATCGCAAGATCTGCCGCATCGTCGAGGAGGAGATCGACCGCGAGGGCGGCGTGCAGGTTCAGCTCCCCCTGATCCAGCCCGCCGAGCTGTGGGAGCGCTCGGGACGACTTAAAATCTACCGCGAGGCCGGAGTGATGTTCGAGACCGAGGACCGGCGCGGCTCGAACTACTGTCTGTGCCCAACCGCCGAGGAGGTGGTCACGGAGATGGCGATGAGCTTCATCCAGAGCCCGCGCCAGCTCCCGGTTATCTTCTATCAGCAGCACACCAAGTTCCGCGACGAGCTGCGGCCGCGTTTCGGCATGGTGCGCTGCCGCGAGTTCACGATGATGGATGCCTATTCCTTCGACATCGACGAGGCCGGGCTCGACCTCTCCTACAGGGCGATGGACCGGGCCTATCACAAAATCTTCCAGCGGTGCGCTCTCGACTACGTCGTGGTCAAGGCGGACTCCGGGGCGATCGGCGGCTCCGATTCCGAGGAGTTCATGGCCTCCTGCGAAATTGGGGAGGACACCTTGATGATCGCCGGCGACTATGCGGCCAACGGCGAGCTCGCCTTTTCCGTCGTCGAGGACCCCGAGCCCGAGGCGCCCGAGCCGCTCGAGGTGGTCGACACGCCCGGTGCCGACACCATCGCCAAGCTGGCCGCCTGTCTGGAGCTGCCCGAAAGCAAGACCTTGAAGAGCATGATCTACAAGGCTGTCTTCCAAGACCGCGAGGAGATCGTGGCGGTCCTCATCCGCGGCGACAAGGACATCAACGAGGTCAAGCTCTTGAACCACCTGGGCGCGGTCGCGGTACGGCTGGCCGAGCCCGAGCAGGTAAAAGAGGTTTCGGGCTGCGCGCCGGGCTACGTCGGCCCAACGACCTTGAGGGAGGGAACGCGCGTCGTCGCCGACCTGACCGTCAAAGCAATGACTAACTTCGCTGCCGGCTCGGGCGAGCCGGACAAGCACGCCGTCAACGTCAACCACGGCCGCGATTTCCCGACCCCGGAGTTCGTCGACATCCGCATGGCCATGGCCGGCGAGCCGGCACCCAACGGAGAGCCCTTGCAGGCCTTCCGCGGTATCGAGGTGGGCCATATCTTCAAGTTGGGCGATAAGTACTCGACGTCCCTGGGCGCCGGCGTGAACGATAGCGAGGGCACCTTTCGCCACTTCCAGATGGGCTGCTACGGCATCGGCAGCACGCGCATCGCATCGGCCGTGGTCGAGCAAAACCACGACGACGGCGGCATCGTCTGGCCGCTCGCCATCGCGCCCTTTCACGTGCACCTGGTGCCGACCAAGTATCAGGACGAAGCCCAACGCTCGAGCGTCGATGCGATCTACGAGGCGCTGGAAAACAGAGGCTTCGAAGTCCTCCTCGACGATCGCAAGGTCTCCCCCGGCGTCAAGTTCGCCGACGCCGACATGATCGGGGTGCCTTACCGCGTGACCTTCGGCAGGGGCCTGGCCGAAGGCAAGGTCGAGATCAAGGAACGACGCAGCGGCGAGGTCTCGGAGGTGTCGCTCGACGGCCTGATCGACGACTTGGCGACGCGCATCAAGGGCGCCTTGGAAGAAGCCGCCTAGCTAGTCGGGCGAAGGCCCGGCCGCCGGGCGGCTGATCTGGCGGCGGTGGTAGGCCTCGCGCTGGGCGATATAGAGCGAGCTGGCGATGATCACCAAGCCCCCCACCACCGCGCTTGCCGTCGGCACTTCGGTGAAGACCAGGTACCCGGCGAGGCTCATGAAGATGATACGGACATAGCTGAAGGGGGCGACGAAGCTCGCCTCGCCGGCGGCGTAGGCGCGCACGTCGGTATAGGTCCGCGATGTCGCGAAGATCGAGACGCCCAGCAACACCAACAACTGGTCCGTAGTGGGCATCACCCAGACGAAGAGCGCCGGTATCAACGTGGCGATGGCGGTCACCGCCGTCGTGTAGAGGAGGATCGTGCTCGGCGCCTCCGTGGTCGAGAGCTTCTTGCCGATCACCAACGCGCCGGCGAACATCAGCGACGACACGAAGGGAAAGATCATCACCGGCTCGAAGGACTGCGGCCTCGGGTCGAGGGCGACGACCGCGCCGATGAAGCCGATCGCCGTCGCGCACCAGCGCCGCCAGCCGACCTTCTCGCCCAAGAGCGGGATCGCCAACAGGGTGATGAAGAGCGGCGCGGTGAAGAACAGCACCGTGACCGTGGCCAAGGGGATCTTGGAGATCGCGTAGTAGCCGCAGTTGATCGCCACCGCCGCCAAGAGGCCGCGCAACACGTGCAACGGCCAACGGCGCGACAAGGTAAAGGGCGAGACGGCGTCGTCCCGGCCCCGATTATGGACGTGCCAGTAGCGGCCGCCGACCAACGGCGCGACAATGAGAAATCCGACGAGGCAGCGCAGGAAGGTGATCTGCATGGTGTGAATGTCGGGGCCCATCAGCTTTATGCCGACCGACATGACCGTCGCCGTCACGGCCGACAGCACCATCCACAGCGCACCCTGAAGATTGCCGCTCACCTGGCGAGCCTCCCTTGGCGGCCGGGCTCAGGTGTTGCGGCCGCGCGGCTTCCTTGTCCACCAGGTGCGCGCGCGCGTCAATGCGGACCGAGCCTCAAAGCTCCGGGCCGGAGGTCGCCGCCCCCTCCATGGCTTCGAGAAAGGCCTCGATCTCCATCCATATGCCGATCGCGCGCAACGTCCATTGGTGGTTGTTGATGTAATCGACACTTATCAGTCTGAGCTGATATTCTCTGACAAAGCCGGTCGATCTGTCGGTCTTAATGTCGACATCCAATTCCGATCCGCAGTGTGACTGAAGTGCTTGCGATAGACCAAGAAAGTAACTTCTGACAGGGTGACGATTTCCCGGCTCGCAAAATTCTATCGGATCGTCGCCGCTACGAACCGATCGGCCGTCGCGCCCATAGCGCCGATTGTCATCCTCCGTGGGCGGCCCATATTTGCGGGTCAGCGCTAGTCGCAAGACGTTCAATGTTAGATCGGAGTCCTGTCCCAAGTGCGATTCGCGGCGCACCATAATCGCGTGCTCTTGCCGCTCGGTATCGTCTTGGTGTCGGATTGAATAGGCGACAATTACCTCGTCCCTGGGACCATTCTTCGCGCCTTGTCGATAGATTATTATCTCCGCGATCCAATGAGTCCTATGTAATCTCAAGTCCGAATCTTGAGACACG
>JBFELD010000205.1:0-5279 GCA_041552375.1 Kiloniellaceae bacterium
ATGGCTGCGATCTTCTGCCTGCCCCGCCAATTTCAGGTCACCGTCGTGGAGAACGTCAACGAAGGACATTTGGCCAAGGCGGTGTGGCTGTTCCCGCTTTATCTTCTGATCATCAACATTTTCGTCCTGCCGATCGCGATCGGCGGCCGTCTGACCTTCCCGGACGGATCGGTCGACGGCGATACCTTCGTGCTGACCTTGCCAATGGTGTTCAAGCAGGAGTTTCTGGCTCTCTTCGTCTTCATTGGCGGGCTGTCGGCGGCCACCGGCATGGTGATCGTCGCCGCCATCGCGCTCAGCACCATGGTCTGCAACGACCTGGTCATGCCAACACTGCTGCGGATCAAGGCGTTGCGCCTGACCGAGCGCGGCGATCTCTCGGGGCTGCTGCTGTTCATCCGCCGGGCCTCCATCGTCGGCATCCTGCTTTTGGGCTACGCCTATTTCCGGTTCATCGGTGAGTCCGATGCGTTGGTGACCATAGGCCTCGTGTCGTTCGCAGCGGCGGCCCAGTTCGCGCCGGCCATCATCGGCGGCATTTTCTGGAAGAACGCCTCGCGTGCCGGGGCCTTGGCCGGCCTCAGCCTGGGGTTTTTGGCCTGGACCTATACCCTGCTGCTGCCGTTTCTCGCCCGCCCCGGCTGGCTGCCGACCTCATTCATCGACGAGGGGCCTTTCGGTATCGCCCTGCTGAGGCCATACGAACTCTTCGGTCTCGACGGATTGGACCACCTGTCACACGCCATGTTCTGGAGCATGCTCGCCAACATCGGCGGCTTCATCATCTTTTCCTTGTGGAGCCGGCAAAGTCCGCTCGAGAGGGTACAGGCGGTTCTTTTCGTCGATGTCTTCCGGTGGTCCGCGATCGCGGGAAGCTCCCAGTTCTGGCGTGGATCTGCCACGGTTTCGGATCTTCACGCCCTGGTGGTCCGGTTCATCGGCCAGGACCAGGCACGCCGGGCCTTCGAGAACTACGCCGCGGCGCGCCAGCTCAACCTCGCACGGATGCGCGAGGCCGACGCCGATTTCGTCAGCTTCACCGAACGGCTTCTGGCCGGTGCCATCGGTGCCGCCTCGGCCCGGGTCATGGTCGGCAGCGTCGCCAAGGGCGAGGTGGTGGGCCTGGAGGAGGTGCTGGAGATCCTCGAGGAGACCTCTCAGGTGATCGAATACAGCCGCCAGCTGGAACAGAAGTCGCGAGAGCTGGAGGCGACGACGGCGGAATTGCGTGGCGCCAACGCTCGCCTGAAGGAGCTCGACCGGCTGAAGGACGACTTCCTCTCGACCGTTTCGCACGAGCTGCGCACACCTTTGACCTCGATCCGCTCCTTCGGCGAGATCCTGGTTGACAACCCGTCGCTGGATGAGGAGGAGCGAAGCCGGTTCCTGTCGATCATCGTCAAGGAGACCGAGCGCCTGACGAGGCTGATCAACGAGATACTCGATCTGGCGAAGATGGATGCCGGAAGCGTCGAATGGCATCTGGCCGATATCGATCCGCGGCAGGTTCTCGACGATGCCCTGGCGACCGCGGCCAGCTTCTTCGCCGAGCGGCGCGTCGAGCTTCACCACGAGATCGAAGACGACCTGCCGGCGATACATGCCGACCGCGATCGCTTGGTTCAGGTGATCTTGAACCTTTTGTCCAACGCGGCGAAGTTTTGCGACGAAGATGACGGACGCTGCCTCGTCAAGGTCGAGCGCCGACCGCAGGATATTTTGATTACCGTGGAGGACAACGGCGTTGGCTTGGCGTCGGAAGATCAGGCTGTGATCTTCGATCGGTTCCACCAAGTTCAGGATACCGAGACTATGCGTCCGCACGGCACGGGATTGGGTCTCGCCATCTCGCGTCAGATCGTGGAACACTTCGGTGGGCGCATCTGGGTGGAGGGCGAACTGGGCAAGGGGTCGCGGTTCCGTTTCACGGTCCCGTTGGCCCGGGTTGCCGGGGGCCCCGCCGCGGTCCCGGCGATGGGGCGGGCCCAAGGTGCGGAGTGAAACGCACGCGGGGGAGACGCGGTAGCGGTAGCGGGAGAGGCGATTGTGCAGGCTCGGACGGAAATTTTTTCGCAGTTGGTGAAGCACCATATGGTGCGCTCTCCGGTCATCTTATCCAAGAAGGCGAGTGTGGCGGAACTGCTGGCGCGGTTGAGCCAGGCCAACGCGGAAAGCGCGCTCGTCGTCGATGGGGCCGGCGGCGATAACGGGGGCTCGCTGGTCGGCATCGTCACGGAGCGGGACATCGTGCGGCGCATCGCGCTTCGCTGCGAGGCCGACGAGCCGCTATCCTCCGTCATGACGCCGGTGCCGCACCGGGTCTCCGGCCAGGACTATCTCTATTATGCGATCGCCATGATGCGCCGGCGAAAGCTTCGCCATATGCCGGTCGTGGACGAGGCCAATCGGCCGATCGGGATCATTCGTTTGCACGAGGCTCTGGCCGTCGCCGCCGCCCGATCCGTGGTCGAAATCGATAGGCTTTGCCATGACAGCAGCCTCGATGGCCTGCGGGAGATCAAGGCGGCCCAGGTCGAGCTGGCCCGCGGTCTCTTGGCCGATCGGGTCGCGGCTCCGGAAATACAAGGCCTCATCACCCACATCAACAGCGACATCCATATCCGTATCCTCGAATCCCAGATGCGGACGATGGAGGACGAGGGCTGGGGCCGGCCACCGGTGCCCTTTTGTTTGATCATCATGGGCTCGGGCGGGCGCGGCGAGAACTTTCTTTATCCCGACCAGGACAACGGTTTCATCCTCGACGACTACCCCGACAGCGATCACAACCGCATCGACCGCTACTTCGTCGAGCTTGCGGAGCGTTTCAACCGCGACCTCGATACGGTCGGCTTTCCCCTCTGCCGCGGCCACGTCATGGCGCGCAACCCCTTGTGGCGCAAGACCCGCTCGCAGTGGCGCGAGCAGGTTCAACACTGGGGACGTCGCCGCCACAACATCGCGATCCAGCTCTCCGACATCTTCTTCGACTTCCGAGGGGTCTTCGGCGAAGTTCAATGGGCGCTCGAGCTGCGCCGCGCGGTTACCGACATGATCCGGCGCAGTCCCATCTTCCTGTCCGGCATGGTCGAGGAGGCCGAGCGTTCCAGCGTTGCGCTGGGCTGGTTCGGGCGCCTGTCGCGCGAGCGCGAAGATCCCGAGCACAAGGGCAAGGTGAACCTGAAGCATCGCGGCACCATGCCCTTGGTCACCAACTTGCGACTGCTGGCCCTCAAGAACGGCATCGAGGCCACGGCCAGCCTCGAGCGCTTGGACGCTCTGCGCGATCAGGGAGTTATCGATCGTGATCAGTGGGACTATCTGGGCGGCGCCTTTCGCCACATCACTTTCGTATTGTTGCGCCAGCAGCTCGCCGACTTCTCTGACCCCGAACGCAAGGTGGGCAATTTCGTCGACCCCGACGAGTTGACGGCGCGCGAGCGTGACCTCCTGGTCGATTCGCTGAAGTCGATCGAGGCCTTCACCCAGGCTGTCCATCATGAGCTGACGGGCCAGCTCTTTTGAGGAGAAGCCGAGGGGCGATGACCGACGGCGAGAACGGCAGAGAACGCAGCGGGCTATCCTTTCGCCGCATGGTGAGCGCGGGTGTGCTGCTGCTGGCCGCCTTGGTGGCGGTACCGGGTATGCTGCTGGTCGTGCTTGCCATCCGCGGCCTCGGTGGCGAGGAGGTGATCGCCACCGCCGCGGCGGTGGTGCTGGCGACGCTCGGCGCCTGGGGTGTGCTTTGGCGGCTGTGGCTTGGCTCGCGCCGGCATTTTGCCGGGCTGGAGCGGCTGCGCGGGTTGTTGCTGGGCTTGGAGGGGCGCTCGACCGGCGATCCCATCGCGCCCTATGTCGCGGTCGAGGACCGCGAGGTCGAAAGCCTTCGCGCGGTCGCTCTGCTCTTGGCCGAGACGCTGCAGGCCAGGCGGCGCGACCCGGAGGCTCGCCTTCATGCGATTTTGGACTCGGTCGCCGAGCCCATCGTCGTGATCACCGAGGACGGTCTCGTCTCGCTCGTCAACGGGTCGGCCAAGGCGTTGCTGGGGGCCGAGTCGGTGGCTGCCGGCACCTCCATTTTTGCCGCGCTGAGCCGTCATGCCGTCGATGCCGCGATGGATCGGGCCAAGGCGGCCGGCGAGCCTATTCAGGCCGAGGTCTATACGGTGACCAGCACACCGCTGCGCGCGACGGTCCGTGAATTCGGTGCCCACGGCGGTGCCATATTCAGCTTTTCCGAGGCCGCGCCGAATCTCGGCACGGGGCTCGATCATGACCTTGCCCTGCACGAGCGCCCGCCCAAGCCCCGCCCGCTGGGCGACGATATGGCTCTGGCCGATCTTCCCGCGCTGGTCTTCGACTGCGAGACCACGGGGCTCGATGTGACCCGCGACCGCATGGTCTCCATCGGTGCGGTCCGCTTGCAGGGCGCGCGGCTGTTCCGCAGCCTGGTTCTCGACAGGCTGGTCAATCCCGGTGTGCCGATCCCGCCGCGCTCCACGGCCATCCATGGAATAACCGACGCCATGGTCCAGTCGGCGCCCAACTTCGGCACGGTCGAGCCGCTGTTCCGCGAACTTGCCGAGGGCTGCGTGCTGATCGGTCATAACGTACCCTTCGATCTCGCCATTCTGCGGCTCGAGTATGCCGCCGCGGGGATCGAGCAGCCGGCACCACGCAGCCTCGACCTGCTGCAGCTGGTCACGGTCCTCGATCCGGCCTTGGAAAGCGCCTCCCTGGATGCGTTGGCGGACTTCTGGGGGGTGGAGAACCGCGGTCGCCACACCGCATTGGGTGACGCCTTGGTGACGGCGGAGATCTTCCGTGTCCTACTCCCACGCCTGGCCGATCTGGGCGTGCATACATTGGGTGACGCCGATGACCTTTGCGCGCGGGCGACATCGGTGATCCGCCGGCAGACGGCGATGGGTTGGTAGTGGCGATTGCGCGGGCTTCGACAATGGGCTAAGCCGGGTCCGAATTCGCGGCTGAACTTCTTGCATCGGGATCGAAGCGCCTATGGCATCCTACCAATACATCTATTCCATGGACCGCGTGTCCAAGACCTTTCCAGGCGGCAAGCAGGTCCTGAAGGATATCCATCTTCACTTTCTGCCCGGCGCAAAGATTGGGGTCCTGGGCCTCAATGGCGCCGGCAAGTCGACACTGATGCGGGTTATGGCGGGTCTCGACGACGAAATTAACGGCGAGGCTCGCCCCGCCGAGGGCATACGCATCGGCTATCTGCCGCAAGAGCCGGTGCTGAACGCCTCAAAGGA
>JBFELD010000206.1:0-5185 GCA_041552375.1 Kiloniellaceae bacterium
GATCCGACCAACCCTGGCGAATATCGGCACCGACCGCCAAGAGCGCCGCGTAGAGCGCCGTTGCCCGGCTCAAGGCCTCGGCACTCTCTTCGCCTCCCGACTTTAGAGAGGCGAGCTCATCAGCACCGAAAAGGGCGACGCCGTCGCCGCTGTCATCGCCCGCCACCCCATGAAACAACAGATAGGGGAGTAACGATCGGCGCAATTCCGGCGCGCTCGATCCTCCTGCGGCATCGAGCTCGGCGAGCCGCAGCCAAGCCCGCGCCCGCTCGAGCTGGCCATCGATGAAGAACGCCCGGGCTGCGCTGCCCGCGAACCACGACAGATCGGCCCTCGGCTGTAGTCTCTCCATCAGCGACAGCGCCGCGGCCCTCACCACACCGTAGCGTCCCGCGAATGTGGCGCTTTGCAGCAGGCGTTGAAGCGCCTCGGCCTGTGCGATGTCGAGGCTTTGCGTGCTGGCCGCCTGGAACAGCGACGCTCGATCCAACGCATCGCTCGAACCCGGGTCGGTGGAAAGCGCCGCCGTGCGCTTCTCGTCGGGCACAGCGAGCTCGCGGTAGACGGAGGCCAACGCGTCCGGCGTGAGAACGCCCGCCGCCGCCGCCCGCTCACCGAGCTCGGCGCGTTGTGCCGCGCTCAAGCCTTTCATGTCGAGCAGCGCAGCCCATAGGTAGGCCGGCGCCGCTGCCAGGATCTCGTCGCTCACCGGCAGGTTCATGAGCCGGATCATGGCAATGTGCAGCGCGCTCACCTCGACGGCCGGCGCATCTTGCATGTCGCCGCCGGCATAGTGAAAGGCCAAGGCCGAAAACAAAGGGTCGTGGGACCCGCTCTCGCGCAGCAGGTCGAGACCGAGCATCGCCTGGTCGATCTCATCCCGCCGTATTTGGCAGAATACCAGGCCACGCCCCCAAAACACCTCCGCGTGGTAGGCGACGATCTCCCGGTCGATCAGGCGGCAAGCCTCGTCATAGGCGCCGGCGGTCAGCAAGGCTTCGGCCTGGCTGCGCATAACCGCCTCGCCCTGCTCGTTGCGCGGCACCCGGGCCAAAAGCTCGAGCACCCCTTCGGGCGCGCCGAGGGCCATGAGGGCTTCGACCCGCCCGGCCAAGAACGCGCCAGGCGGATCGTCGTGGGCGTTGCTCGCACGTGCGGGCGCCGAGGCCGCGGTCAAGAGCAGACGCACCAGCACCGCGCGCAGCACCGGAGAGGCCAACTCACCGTTCGCGCGCGTGAGCAGTGCCGCCACGCTTGCCCGCCGGCTGCCCTGCCAGACGTCCGCCGGAAACCCCCCCTGCCCGGCACCCAAGGTCCCCGTGGCGGCGGGATCCGGGCCGGTCAGCGCATCGACCTCGATCCCCTGACGCGCCGGCAAGGTATCCTGTTCGATCGCCTGGGCCGGCGTGCTGTCACCTGCCCCACCGTCATCGCCAAGCGTAGAGGGCTGGTCAGTATTGCCGAGATAGAGCTGGAGCGGTTGGTCTTGCCCACGTGCCGTGCCGCCGCCCTGCAAAAAGGCGAGCACGGACAGGGCGCATAGCGTCACGCGCAGCGCCGGTCTCATCACACGCACCATCATCGCGGAAATCGGTCGTCCGGGAGAACCTTTTCAACCTTCTGGGTCGGGGGCGGAATGTCCCAAACCAGCAGGAACGCCCCGCCGGAAACGATCAGACCCACCAACAGCACCAAAATAATCACGGTCAGCTTCATCTCAGTCGCGGTCCCTTGCCCAATGGCAATGCAATGCCTTGCGGAATGGCGCCCGCCGAACAGATTGACAGGCCGAGATCCTGGCTTTTCTTCCGCCTTAGCGTGAAAATGCCGAAAGACTGTGGCATGTTTGCGGCAGTCTATACGAGCCCACACGTCCCATGCAACGAGGCCTGCATCAGCAATGTCCCGGGCGAGCCCGAAAGCCACCGAAACGAGCCCCGCGATCGGAGCCTTCCGCGAGCGCCTGGCGCGCAACATCGTTCTGGTGGGATTGATGGGCGCCGGCAAGACCTGCATCGGCAAGCGCTTGGCGCAACGCTTGTCCTTATCGTTCCGAGATGCGGATAGCGAGATCGAAAAGGCGGCCGGCTGCTCGGTGGAGGAGATCTTCGCGCGCCATGGTGAGGCTCACTTTCGCGACGGGGAGCGGCGTGTGATCGCGCGCCTGCTGGAGTGCGCCCCATTGGTTCTCGCCACCGGGGGCGGTGCCTATATGGATAGGCGCACCCGCGCGCTCATCCGCAAGCGCGGCGTTGCCGTCTGGCTGCGCGCGGACCTCCCGTTACTGTTGAAGCGGACGTCACGACGCAATAACCGTCCGCTTCTCAAGTCCGGAGACCCGAAGTTGATCCTGGAAGGGCTGATCGAAACCCGCTATCCCGTCTATGCCGAGGCCGATGTCGTGGTCGAGTCGGTCGATGGCCCCCCGGATATTACGGTGGAGCGCACAGTCCAAGAGCTGGCGCGTTATTTCGAGACACACCCCGAAAAGCTCGAGGCGTCGGCCGCGCCTCCCGATGAAGGCGAGGAGCGATGATCGAAACAGAAAGCCTGACGGTTTCTCTGGGCGCGCGAAGCTACGAGATCCTGGTCGGTGACGACCTGATCGCTCATGCCGGGCGCTATATCGCTCCGCTTGTGGAACGCGAGCGGGTCTTCGTCGTTACCGATGAGAAGGTCGCGCCGATCTACCTCGAGGAGCTAGGGCGCGCCCTCGCCGATGCCGATATGACGATGGCCGCGAAGGTGATACCGGCGGGCGAAGCCTCCAAGACCATCGACCAGCTGAGTGGACTGACGGACTGGCTTCTGGAGAGCAAGGTCGAGCGCGGGGATGTGCTCCTCGCCCTGGGAGGCGGCGTCGTCGGCGACCTGACCGGCTTCGCCGCGGCCGTCACCTTGCGCGGCATTGATTTCATCCAGGTGCCGACGACGCTCCTTGCCCAGGTCGACAGCTCCGTCGGCGGCAAGACCGGCGTCAACTGCCGCTGGGGAAAGAACCTCATCGGCGCTTTCCATCAACCGCGGCTGGTTCTTGCCGACAGCCGTGTTCTCCGCACCCTGCCACGGCGTGAGCTGCTGGCAGGCTATGCCGAGGTGGTCAAATACGGCCTCATCGCGAACCCGGATTTCTTCGGTTGGCTGGAAGGACACGGCGCCGCGCTGCTGGACGGCGAATCGGCGCCGCTGCACCGGGCGGTTCTCGAAAGCTGCCGGATCAAGGCCGATCTGGTCGCCGCCGATGAAAGAGAGGCCGGCGCGCGAGCCCTGCTCAATCTGGGACATACCTTCGGTCATGCGCTGGAGGCCGAAGCCGGTTACGGGGGGCTCTTGCTGCATGGCGAAGCGGTGGCTATCGGTATGGTCATGGCCTTCGACCTGTCGGCCCGGCTCGGCCATTGCCCGGCCGAGGACGCGGCACGCGTGCGACGTCATTTGGCCGCCGTCGGCCTACCGACCGGACCGGAGTCGATCCCGCAGCTGCTCTGGGACCCGGTCCGACTGCTGGACAACATGGGCCGCGACAAGAAGGTGGACGCAGGGCGGATCAGGTTCGTGCTGGTCCGCGGCATCGGCGAGGCCTTCCTGGCCGCCGACGTGACGACCGACGCCGTCCTTGATCTGCTTAGCGCGGCGGCGGCTTGATCATAGGATCATAGATTAGGAAAAGATCTTCGCGGGGTTGAAACCGAACGATCGATGGACATAACTCTTGCCATATCTTTGGCGGCCATATTCGTGCTGCTCGTCCTGTCGGCCTTCTTTTCCGGCTCGGAAACGGCGTTAACGGCCGCCTCGCGACCGCGCATGCACAACTTGGAGCAATCGGGCATCAGCCGCGCCGGTTTGGTCAACCGCCTGCTCGACCACAAAGACCGTTTGATCGGCGCCATTCTGCTGGGCAACAACCTGGTCAACATCATGGCCTCCGCGCTCGCCACAAGTCTTCTGATCGGGATCTTCGGCGAGGCCGGCGTCGTCTACGCAACGCTCTCGATGACGCTTCTGGTGCTGATTTTCGCCGAGGTCCTGCCCAAGACCTACGCCTTCCACAACGCCGACCGACTGGCGTTGCGGGTAGCGCCCATTCTCAGGCCGGTGGTCTTGCTCCTGGCCCCGGTGACACAGGGTGTGCAGCTGATCGTCCGCGGGACCTTGCGGCTTTTCGGCATCAGGCTTCAAGCCTCCTTTGGCTCGGATGAGGCCGAGGAGGAGCTGCGCGGCGCCATCGACCTGCACAGCGGGCAAAGCGAGGACGAACGGCACGAACGCGAGATGCTGCGCTCGATCCTCGACCTCGCGGAGATCTGGGTCGAGGAGATCATGATCCATCGCAGGGACGTCACCGCCCTCGATATCGAGCTGCCGCCGGAGACCATCGTCGACGAGGTGCTCGCCAGTCCCTATACCCGCATCCCTCTGTGGCGCGCCAAGCCCGACAACATCGTCGGCGTCCTGCACGCCAAGGCGCTTCTGCGGGCCTTGCGCTCCGCCGGTGAGGATCCGGCCCACATCGATGCGCAGGCGATCTCCGGAGATCCCTGGTTCATACCGGAAACGACCGACCTTCTCTCACAATTGCAAGCCTTTCGCAGCCGGCATGAGCACTTCGCCATCGTCGTCGACGAGTATGGCGAGTTTCTCGGCATCGTCACCCTTGAGGACATTCTCGAGGAGATCGTCGGCGACATCGCCGATGAGCACGACGTGGAAATCGAAGGTGTGCAGGTCGAAGAGGACGGCGCCATCACCGTCGACGGACGGGTGACCATTCGTGACCTGAACCGCCGATTCGATTGGCGCCTACCCTCCGACGAGGCGGCCACGATCGCTGGTCTTGTCCTCTACGAGGCGCGCACCATCCCACGCGAAGGTCAGGTCTTCGCCTTTCACGGCTTCAGCTTTGAGATCCTGCGGCGAAAGCGCAACCAGCTGACCCTGATCCGAATGACGCCGCTGACGCGAAAAGCCATCGTCGAAGAGATGGAAACCAGCACGACGCCTGGATAGCGGCGGCCACGTCAGCCACGGCCCCCAGCTTGTGCCGGCTCCGGATTTACTGCATCTTCGCCGTCGAATATCGCTCCGAGGCCCGCTTCGCCATTGCCTTGTGGCAGATACGTTCCAGTTCCTTCGGAATGCGGTCATCGTACTGCCGCGGCGGTCGTGGCTCGTAACGCGTCAC
>JBFELD010000207.1:0-5172 GCA_041552375.1 Kiloniellaceae bacterium
GCGGATATCGCGACCTCGAGCTGACTGGGAAGGGGCCCTTTGGGGGCCCCTTTTTTGTTCGCACGGCACCACCGGGACCGCGCACCGAGCGGCAGTGCGAGAGCGGGCTTGAATATGGTTTAGCAATTGTTAAGTCTTGATGTGTAAGAAAATTAACTATTGTGGAGCCTGTATTTGGGGGGTAGAAATCGAGCGATCCTGCGGCTTGGAAGCGGTACGTTGGCCCGCTCGGCGGCGAGCGGGGCGTGGCACGCCAATCGGGTGCCGGCACATCGGCGGTTTCTTGCCTTTGGTGCGCGCCCAACGGACTGACGGCGAAGATGAGCGACGCTCTGTCCGGTATCGACGTGGAGACGACGGCAATCGGCGGCTGCCTGGCGGCGTCGTAGTGGCGAAGGATCTCTCCGCACGCCGGCGTCCAAGCCTCGCACCCTGGCCTCCCCGGCCCCCAAATGCCCTGACCGGCTAAGAGGCGGTGGGCGCACGAAGGTAAGATGAGAGGTCGAGACGAGCCCGCTGGATCGCGATTGGGATTCCCCAAGGAAAACGTCTGATGTCGAGCGAAAGTCGAGAAACCACCCGCCAAGACGCGAGCCGTGTGATCATCTTCGATACCACGCTGCGTGACGGCGAGCAGTCGCCGGGCTGCTCGATGAACCTGGAGGAGAAACTTCAGGTCGCCGACGTGCTTCAAGAACTCAAGGTGGACGTGATCGAGGCCGGGTTCCCGATCGCCTCCAATGGCGACTTCGAGGCGGTCCGCGAGATCTCCAAGCGCATCGAAGGCTGTGCCGTCGCCGCCCTTGCCCGGGCGCGCGAACGTGACATCGACCGTGCTTGGGAGGCGGTCCAGCATGCGGCGCGCCCGCGCATTCACACCTTTCTCTCGACCTCGCCCTTGCACATGAAACACAAGCTGCGCATGGAGCCCGACGAGGTGGCCGAGGCTGTGAGCCGGTCGGTCGCCTATGCGCGCAATCTCTGCCCGGACGTCGAGTGGTCGCCCGAGGACGGCACCCGGACCGAGCATGACTTTCTGTGCCGCTGCGTGGAGCTGGCGATCGCGGCTGGGGCGACGACCATCAACATTCCCGACACGGTCGGCTATGTGGTGCCCGAAGAGTTCCACGCCCTGATCTCCCTGCTGATGAACAGGGTGCCGAACATCGATCAAGCCGTCATTTCCGCGCATTGCCACAACGATCTCGGGCTGGCCGTGGCGAACTCACTGGCCGCCGTTCATGCCGGCGCGCGCCAGGTCGAGTGCACGATCAACGGGATCGGCGAGCGGGCCGGCAACGCCGCCATGGAGGAGGTCGTCATGGCCCTGCGCACGCGCCATGACGCCTTGCCCTATTGGACCGGTGTCGATGGGCAGAAGATCACGAAGGCTTCGCGCCTCCTGGCGGCGACGACCGGGTTCTCGGTGCAGCCCAACAAGGCCATCGTTGGCGCGAACGCTTTCGCTCACGAATCCGGTATCCACCAGGACGGGATGCTGAAGAACGCGGGGACCTACGAGATCATGACCCCCGAATCGGTCGGACTGACGCGCTCGACCCTGGTCATGGGCAAGCATTCCGGACGCCATGCCTTCTCCACCAAGCTGGAGGAGTTGGGCTATAAACTCACCGAGACCGAGCTGGAAGACACCTTCGCGCGTTTTAAGGACTTGGCCGACCACAAGAAGGAGATCTTCGACGAGGATCTGGTCGCGCTGGTGGATGACGCGGTCATGCGGCACAACGATCGCATCCAGTTCCGGTCGCTGCAGGTGGTCTGCGGCTCGACCGGTCCGCAGACCGCGGATCTGGAGCTGGAAGTCGATGGCGAGGCCCGCGCGGCCAGGGCCGAGGGCAACGGGCCTGTCGACGCCACATTTGCCGCCATCTCGCAGATCATACCCCACCAGGCGGTGCTGCAGCTCTATCAGGTGCACGCGGTCACGGGCGGGACCGATGCTCAGGCCGAAGTGACGGTGCGGCTCGAGGAAGACGGAAAGACGGTGATCGGGCAGGGCGCGGATTACGATACGCTGGTCGCTTCCGCGCGGGCCTATGTTAACGCATTGAACAAACTTTTAGTGAAACGTGAGCGCACGGCGCCGGAAGCCATGACCGCATGACCGCGGGGTGCTCGCGTTGATGGGTGACTTGACATGGGGGCCGCCGGCAAGCGGGCTGGCCGGCCGACCGGAGAAAAGGCAGGGGATTTAGATGCTTTCGGGTTTGCTCGGCATGATGTCCGCCGATATGGCGATCGACCTGGGAACGGCCAATACCCTGGTTTACGTGAAGGGCCGCGGTATCGTGCTCAACGAACCCTCGGTGGTCGCCATAACCGAGGCGCGTGGCCGCAAGCAGGTGCTTGCCGTCGGTGACGAGGCGAAGATGATGCTGGGGCGCACTCCCGGCAACATCCAGGCGATCCGGCCGCTTCGCGACGGGGTCATCGCCGATTTCGAGGTCGCCGAGGAGATGATCAAGCACTTCATCCGCAAGGTACACAACCGCCGCAGCTTCGCGCGGCCGCAGGTGATCATCTGCGTTCCCTCCGGCTCCACGGCGGTGGAGCGCCGGGCGATCCAGGAATCGGCCGAAAGTGCGGGCGCGCGGCGGGTCTTCTTGATCGAAGAGCCGATGGCCGCGGCCATTGGCGCCGGCTTGCCGGTGACCGAGCCGACCGGGTCGATGGTGGTCGACGTCGGCGGCGGAACGACGGAGGTGGCGGTGTTGTCCCTGGGTGGCATCGTCTATTCGCGCTCAGTCAGGGTCGGTGGCGACAAGCTGGACGAGGCGATCATCGCCTATATCCGGCGCAACCATAACCTTCTCGTGGGCGAAGGCTCTGCCGAGCGCATTAAGAAGGACATCGGCTCGGCCTGCGCGCCCGAAGACGGCGAGGGCGGGACGATGGAGATCAAGGGCCGGGATCTGATGAACGGCGTGCCCAAGGAACTGGTGATCACCGAGCGGCAGATCGCCGAATCCCTGGCCGAGCCGGTCGGCGCCATCGTCGAGGCGGTGAAGGTAGCGCTCGAGCATACGGCCCCCGAATTGGCCGCCGATATCGTCGACAAGGGGATCGTGCTCACCGGCGGGGGCGCGCTTCTCGGCAACATGGACTTCGTCCTGCGGGCCTCGACCGGCCTTCCCGTATCGATCGCCGACGACCCGCTGTCCTGCGTCGCCCTGGGAACCGGCCGGTGCTTGGAAGAAATGAAAACGATGCGCCAAGTCCTGACCGCCGGTTATTAATTATAATCCGCAAGGAATTCTTTATTTCCCTGACTTATTGACTTAACCTGGACAAGACCGGGTGCGCCGATTCGCGGTTTCTTCTTTTCGATGATGGGGTCGTCTCCATCGACGGAGGGAACGGGACCACGGGGGGTGGCGCGATCGTCGGAAGTGGAGTTCTCCACCGTTCGCGTCTAGGAGCCTCGGTCGTCTCGGCCGCATCATCTTAAGTGCCGGCGGGAGGTATTTGTGAGGAAGTTGGGCACGCCGTCGTCTCGTGTGGTCGCCCCGGCGAGAGCTTGGGCGCCGCGCTTGGCGTTCGCGGTGATGATCGGCCTGGCCCTGACATTGATGGTCCTCGATCGCTACGATTCCCGGTTTACCGAGCGGGTGCGCACGGCGGTAATGGACGGTGTGACCCCCTTGCTCGACGTGATATCACGACCGGTCGACAGTGCCGCCGAGATGATGGCTACGGCGGACGAGCTGGCCAATTTGCGCGGTGAGAACGAGCGTCTGAGGATCCAGAACGAGCGACTCCTGAAGTGGCAGCAGGCGGCGCGGAAGTTGAGCGCCGAGAACGAGGGGCTGCGTGATCTGACCCGTTTGGTGCCGGCACCCAATATCGATTTCATCACCGCCCGTGCGGTGGGCGACCCTGGTGGAGCTTATGTCCGCTCGCTCCTGGTCAACGCCGGATCGGACCACGGCGTTGCCGAGGGCCAGGCGGCGATCACCGGCGAGGGGCTGGCCGGACGCGTCTTGCAGGTTGGCCGCCGCTCGGCGCGGGTCCTGCTTATCACCGACATCAACAGCCGTGTCCCGGTGGTGGTCGGCGACCGGCGGGAGCGCGCGGTGCTCGGCGGTGACAATACGAAGCTGCCCAAGTTGCTCTACCTGGACCTCGAGGCTGAGGTCCAAGAGGGTG
The DNA here is from genome assembly GCA_041552375.1 of Kiloniellaceae bacterium. Lineage (GTDB taxonomy): Bacteria > Pseudomonadota > Alphaproteobacteria > Kiloniellales > Kiloniellaceae > JAJFGK01. The sequence continues at coordinate 4,168 of JBFELD010000207.1, forward strand.
ACGTCATCTTGACCTCGGGACATGGCGGCGTTTTGCCACCCGGTATTCCAGTGGGCGTCGTGACCCGGCTGGGTGAGGATGCCGCCAGGGTGACGCCCTTCGTGGACTGGGGCCACACCGAGTATCTGCGCTTGGTCGACTATGGCATGCCGGCGCAGCTTGGCGAGATCACCCATAGGGGACCGGGAGGAGAGCGTCGGTGAAGCAACCGTTTTGGCTTCGTCTCGATATTTTCGCCCGCTCGCTATTCCCTTGTCTGGTCACTTTGGGATTGGTGCTGCTCAGCTCGGCACCGCTGCGGGTGCCCGAACTCTCAGCGATCATGCCGGCCTTGAGCCTGATCGCGGTGTACCACTTCACCATCTACCATCCGCATCTGCTTCCCTACTGGGCGACATTTCTGATCGGCATCCTGTAAGACCTGATTTCCGGCATACCGCCAGGTGTGTCGGTGATTGTGCTTCTGACGGTCCAGGCGGTCATTCGGACCCGCTACCGGCATTTCGCGGAGGCCGGCTTTTTGATGAACTGGGCCAACTTTCTGCTGCTGTCGGCGCTCGCGTTCACGATCGGCTGGCTCTTGACCTCGATCGGGTTCGCGCGCGTGCTCGATCCACGACCGGCGGTATTTCAGTACCTTCTTACCGGTGCGGTCTACCCTGTGTTGGCTTGGCTGATTATGAGGGTGCGCAAGGTCTTCCGCGAAGAAAACCTCTAGAGCCGCCGGTCAATGGCACGCAACAACGAAGACAACGAACGCTATCGAACCTTCGCCCGGCGTGCTTTGGTCTTGGGCGGCGGCCAGGCGCTGCTGCTTTCCGCCTTGGTCGGCCGTATGTATTACTTGCAAGTACTCGAGGCCGACCGCTATGCCACCTTGGCCGACGAGAACCGGATAAATCTGAAGCTTTTGGCGCCGCGCCGCGGGCGAATTTTCGATCGTTTCGGGCTTCCCATCGCTGCCAATCAGCAGAACTTCCGCATCGTGCTGCTGCGCGAGAACAC
>JBFELD010000208.1:0-5163 GCA_041552375.1 Kiloniellaceae bacterium
AGAAAAATGGAAATTTTGCTCATATGAGCGCTTATTCGCGCTTTTAACAAATTGCTACCTTTACCTGCTATATGCATATGCCATTATGAGCATAGTGGGAGGGAGAAACCATGCCTGATATGCGCAGCTCGGCCCGGTTGTTGGGCCGTTCCAAGGGGTTCTTGGCGTGTGTGGGTCTTGCCGCGGGCCTATTCGCCAGCGTTGCCACCGCATCGGCCCAGCCGGTGGACGGCCGTTGGTTCGGCCGGGGCGAGCGCGACATCTGTGGCCTGGCCTGGGCGGCGGAATTCACCATCGACGGTGGAAAGCTGAAAGGCCGCTTTTGGCGCGGCAGGGTCCTCTATAACGTCTATGGCCGTGTCGACCAAGCCGGGCGCTTGGTCAGCATACGCACCGGCCGCGATCGCCGCGAGCAGGGGGTCGTCGGTGCCCGTTTCCTCTCTTTCGAGCTGACGTTCGACGACGAAGCGGATAAGGCCGAGGGCGTTTACGGCACGCAGGCGACCAATGGGACCCTCGCGTGCGAGACCCCGATACAGCTCAGCAAGTCTCTGGAATAGTATCTTTTTGTTTACCCCCTTCCAGTGAGGGGATTGCAAGGTAATTCGAAAACACGCATCTTCCGCCATCGCTCTGATCCATCTATCGGGGGCTTGGCCGATGTTTCGTGACAAATCCGTCTTACCGCTATTTCCGAGCAATGTCTGGGTCCACGACCTCGAGCCATCGGTGTTCGAGGCGATGAACGAACGCGTGCGGGCGCGCATCGAGGAGCTGATCGATCCGCGTCCCGACATCGAACCGGGGCAGACCTGGCAAACGCGTAACGACTTGCAGGATGATCCGGCTTTTGCCGAGCTGCTCGAGATCGCTCATCAGGCGATCGACGGCGTGTTGGAGTTTCTCCAGGCCGAGCGCCTGCCGATGGAGGTGACGGGCGCCTGGGCCAATATCAACCCACCCGGCTCGCCGCATCGGCCTCATGTTCATCCCAACAACTACCTGAGCGCCGTCTACTTCGTGCACTCACCGCCCGGTGCCGATACCATCACCTTTTATGATCCGCGCGAGCGCGCGGCCATGATCACGCCCCAGTTCACAAAGTTGACGAAACACAACTCGCTCAGCATCAACGTCGAGGCGCGCACGGGGCGTCTGGCGGTCTTTCCCGCCTGGCTCAAGCATTCCGTGTTGCCGAACGAGAGCCGGGACGAGCGTATCACTTTCGCGATGAATTTCATGTTCAGCGACTTCACCCACAGCATCAGCCGGCCGCAGTGGGAAGGCCTCTAGTCCGATCTTGGCGGTGCCGGCGAGTACACGCCATCCGATTGCCTTAATCCGTGCTTAATTAGGTCTCCTTCACAATAGACCTTTGGCTCAGGCGCTCGCATTCGAGCCACGGTCAAGGATTGCGCGGTGATGGAACAGGAACGATCGAACGGCCAGCATGTCTTGGTGGTTGATTCGGGTGTGGGTGGGGTGACAATCGCCGAGAAAATTCGTGTGCGGCTACCCTCGGCCCGCATCAGCTTGTTGATGGACAACGATTTTTTTCCATACGGTGGCAAGGACGAGGACGCGCTGCGCGCACGCCTGATGGCGTTGATCGGCGCTGCGGTCGATCGCCTGAGCCCCGATCTTGTGGTTGTCGGCTGCAACACGGCCAGCACCTCCGCGCTGGCGGTGCTCCGCGAGCGCCTGCCGGTTCCCATCGTTGGTACCGTGCCGGCCCTCAAACCGGCGGCGGCTTCGAGCGCCAGCGGCGTCATCGGCCTGATCGCCACCTCCACGACCCTGGCCAGCCCCTACATCGACGATTTGATCTCGCACCACGCCAATGGCGCCCAGGTCCTCCGGCACGCCACGCCCGGTCTCGTCGCGTTGGCCGAGGCCAAGCTGCGGCGGCGCCCGATTTCGATCTGGGCTTTGCGCGATCAGATCGCGCCTCTCTTCGAGACCGAGGGCGGCGGCGATCTCGATACGGTGGTTTTGGGCTGCACCCACTTTCCGCTATTGCTTCCGGAGCTTGAGCTGGCGGCACCTTGGCAGGTGTCCTGGATCGATTCGGGTGAGGCCATTGCCCGTCGCGTAGCCGATTTGTTGGGTGACGCCGAGGACGACACGGATCTGCAACAGCCTGCGACCACGGGGCCCGCGCTGACCGCGTTCGTCACCGCCTGGACCCCCAGCATCGGTGTGTTGCGCCAAGCCCTCGCCGGGCACGATTTTGCCGAGCTTTGCTACATGCCCTGCGCGGCAGCGCCGCCGCGCGCACCGCAGGTCTTCAAGATGGTCGGGTGACGACGGCCGAGCGGTTTTACGGCAGAAGCTTGAGGCCCATCTCCCAAAACCCAGCTTCCAGCCTGGTGGCCGTGGCGAAAGTCTCGGCCAACTCCTCCGCACGCGAGGACGCAGGTTCGGGCCCGGCCAGCTCGTCCAGCAGCTCGACCTGGGCCTGGGCCACTTGCTGGTAATCGTCGGCCGCGTAGGTCTCGATCCAGCTTCGGTAGGGATTGTTCTCCAGCTCGACCCAAGGTTCGTCCATCAGCCGGCGGGCGATCTCGGCATAGCCGACGACGCAGGGGGCGAGCGCGGTGTGCAGGTCGAGCAGATTGCCGGCTTGGCCCCGCTCCAACACATAGCGGGTGTAAGCCAAGGTTGCGGCCGCTTCGGGCTCCCTTTCCAGGGCGCGCTCCTCGATACCCCATTGGCGGCAATAGTCGATGTGCAATCCCATCTCGCTGTCGAGGATGGCGTCGAGAGAGGCCTTGGCTCGGCGCATCTGCGCCAGGGTCCGGCTCTTATAGATCGCTAGGGCATAAGCCCGCGCGAAGTGGATCAGGAACAGGTAGTCCTGCTTCAGATAATGCTCGAAGCAAGGACGCGGCAGACTGCCGTCGCCAAGCTGGCGGATAAAGTCATGCCGGGTGTAAGCTTCCCAATCGTCGCGGCAGGCTTGCGTCAATCGCTCGAAGAGCATGAGCGTGCTCTCATTCGGCTATCGTTTCCGAGTGGGCGCGAGTCTAACTAGCGGAACGAGCCTGCCAAGCGCAATTTCGACGGCGCCGGGAGTAACGTTGAGGACCGGAAGGAGGAGGGGCCGATGACCGACAAGCAGGTGATCAAGACCACCTGTCCGCGCGATTGCTACGATTCTTGCGGGATCGCGGTCATCAAGCGCGACGGCCGGGTGCGCAAGGTGCTGGGCGACCCGGATCATCCGGTTGCCCGTGGCGCGCTCTGTGGCAAGTGTGCGCTCGCCTACAACGGCGCCTGGCGGGACGAGACCGCCCGCCTTGGCCAGCCCCTGCGCCGCGTCGGCGCCAAGGGCGAGGGCCGCTTCGAGGCGGTCACTTGGGAGGACGCCTTGGCCGAGATCGCCGACCGCCTTGGGACGTTGGCGGCGGCCGGCCGGCAGGACGCGCTGATCCATGCCCACTATACCGGCACCTGCTCGCTGCTGGCGGGCGCCTTCCCGATGCGCTTCTTCAATTGTTTCGGTGCCCGCGAGGTGGACCCGGACAGCATCTGCAACAAGGCCGGGCACGAGGCCTTGAGCTTGCTTTACGGCACATCCACGACCGGCTTCGACCCCAAGTCTATCGCCGATGCGGCTTGCGTCATGGTCTGGGGAGCGAACCCTTCGGCCTCCGCCCCGCATGCGCACAAGCATTGGCTGGCCGAAGCGCGGGCCAAGACGGTTGTGATCGACCCGATATGCCATCCAACCGCGGCGGCTGCCAATTTACACCTTCAGCCCTTTCCGGGCAGCGATGCGGCCTTGGCCTTCGCCCTCCTCAACGCGATCCGCGAGAAGGGGCTTGTCGATGAGGATTTTCTCACCCGCCACTGCCTGGGCTGGGAGGAGCTGGAGCCGATGATCGAGCCCTGCACACCGGCGTGGGGTGAGACGGTGACGGGCGTGCCCGCGGTGCTGATCGAGGAGGCCGCGGAGGTTTATGGCCGCGGTCCCTCGCTCTTATGGTTGGGGCAGGGCCTGCAGCGCCAGCCGCGGGGCGGCAACGTCATGCGCGCGGCTGGTTTGCTGCCAGCGGTCACCGGCAACCTCGGCAAGGCCGGGGCGGGGATCTACTATCTCAACGGCGGCTGGGCTCTCGGCCTCGATCAGGACTACGTCGAGGCGCCGCCCGGCTTGCCAGCCGATGCCGCTCCCGCGATCTCTCACATGGATCTTGCGGAGGTGCTCGAAGACCCCGCGCGGGCGCAGGCCTTCTTCTGCTGGAACATGAACGTGGCCGCCTCCGCCCCCAATCAGCAACGCCTGCGCCGGGCGCTGGCGCGAGAAGACCTTTTCACTGTGGTTATCGATCTTTTTGCCACCGACACCGCCGACTTCGCCGATATGGTCTTGCCGGCGGCGAGCTTTATGGAGTTCGACGATCTCGTTACGCCCTATTTCCATCTTCTTTTATCGGCCCAGGTGAAGGTGATGGAGCCGCCGGGGGAGGCGTTGCCGAACCAGGAGATCTTCCGGCGCCTGGCGGCGGCCATGGGCTACGACCACCCCTCGTTGTTCGAGACCGATAAGGAGATCCTGGATCGCGTGCTCGCGTCCGGAGATCGGCCGATCGCTTTCGAGGAGCTGAAGGCGGCCGGCACTTTGGATCTCTTCGAGGCTCCGCGGATACCCTTTGCCGACGGTGATTTCCCGACGCCATCGGGCAAGATCGAGATTGCCTCGCAGCATGCCGAAGTCCGGGGGCTGCCGAGACTGCCGCAACCCTGGGCCGATCCACAACCGGTCGACGATGGGTTGCGCCTCCTGTCGCCGGCCGATCCTTGGCTGATGAACGACAGCTATGGTAACGATCCGGCCATCCGAAAGCGCCTTGGCCCCGCCCGGATCGCTCTCAATCCGAGTGATGCCGCCGAGCGAGGCTTGGCCCCCGGCGATCTGGCGGAGGTTTCGAACGCCACCGGCCGCCTGATGCTGGAGGTGGCGACCGACGTGTCACTCCCGCGCGGGGTGGCGCTCAGCCATAAGGGGCGATGGCCGCGCCTGGACGCCGGGGAGGCCAACGTCAACAGCCTCAATCCCGGTGCCAAGACGGATATGGGGGAAAGCAGCGCCGTCCACGGGGTCGAGGTCGCGGTCAGACTACCCGATGGGCCAGCGCGGGTGACGCGGGATCAAGTATA
>JBFELD010000209.1:0-5084 GCA_041552375.1 Kiloniellaceae bacterium
CCGCCGGCTTGCCTAGGTCGATGATGGTACGCAGCAGCACCGACTTGCCTGTCCCCGATCCGCCGACCACGCCCATGATCTCACCTCGGCGCACGGAAAAGTCGAGGTTGTCGTGGATCACCTGCCGGCCGAATACGGTCTTGAGGTCGGTGACTTGAATGATCCTCTCGCCGGCGTCCCGCGATGGTGTTGGGGAAGGGGTTGCGTTGCCTGTCGCAGCCATCTCTTAAAACCCGATGACGCTGAAGAAGATGGATAAGATGGCGTCCAGCACGATCACCAGAAAGATTGCCTCGACCACGGCACGTGTCGTTTGACGGCCAACCGATTCGGCGCTGCGCGAGACCCTCATACCCTCGAAACATCCGACCATGGCGATGATGAAGGCAAAGAGGGGGGCCTTGATGATGCCAACCCAGAAATCAGTGATCCGCGCGGCGTCGGCGAGTTGACGCACGAACTGAGTGATCGACATGTCGAGCGTCAAGGTCACCATGACCCCGCCGCCGAGGATGCCCATGATGTCCGCATAGAAGGTCAATAGCGGCATGACGATGACCAGCCCCAGCACACGGGGCATGACCAGGACCTCCATGGGATCGAGGCCGATGGTCCTCAGCGCGTCGATCTCCTCGTTCACCTGCATGGTGCCGATCTGGGCGGTGAAGGCGCTGCCCGACCGACCGGCCACGATGATCGCGGTCAGGAGGATGCCCATCTCGCGTAGAACACCGATGGCGACCAGGTTGACGGTGAAGATCTGAGCGCCGAAGCGGCTGAGCTGATCGGCTCCCTGATAGGCGAGCACGAGCCCGACCAGAAAGGAGATGAGCCCCACGATCGGAAGCGCGTTCAGTCCCGCCTGCTCCATCTGGCTGACCAACGCGATGACGCGGATCCGTGTCGGTCTTAACAGTGAGCCCGCAAAGACGATACAGGTGTAGCCCAAGAAGTTGGTCAGGTCGCGAGCCTCGAGGGCTGCGTCCACCGCCCCCCGGCCCAATCTCTCGGTCAGGGCGAAAAGGGCGCCCGGCGCCTTCGCCTCGGCGACCTGGGTCCGGTCGTGACGGGCCACCGTTTGCAGCAGCGCCGCCGCGCCCGGTGAGGCACCCCTTATGGTCACGGCTCCGCCCTGGGCGACCACGGCTGCCCGCGTTCGATGCAGAGCCCAGGCCCCGGCGGAGTCCAGGGCCGCGATCTCGGAGAGGTCGAAGCATATATTTGCCGGTGGTGTGGCGAGCGCGCTGGTAAGCCGTGTCGAGACAGCTCCCAGGCCACGCGTGGTCCACGCGCCGGTCAGACGCAAGACCATTGCCTCGACGCCATCGCTGATGGCAAAGCCAGCCCCGGACGGGTCGTACCCGTCTCCCTCGTTTACTGCCGAAGCCAAAGCCGCGTCTCTCTCGTTTCTACAACAAGAGCGTGCAGTCTAGATCAGATGGCGGCTGTTTGGAATTGTCACTGCAGGGGTGCTTGGCGCGGCTACTCCGCGGCGCTGCGCCCGGTTGTCGTCACCGCCTCCGCGGCGAAGGTGCGCGCAAAGAGGCTGCCGCAGCCAGGGGCGACCTGCTGCAGGCCCAACAGCCGCAGGCAATCGGCGAAGGTCGCCTGGTTGGCCGAGATCACTGGCTTGCCAAGCTCGGCCTCGAGCCGTTCGATGACCTCGAGGGTGCGAAATCCGGTGCAGGAGATGAAGATCGCCTCGGCCCGGGGGTTGTCGACGGCCCGGGCGCGTTCGTAGGCAACGTCAGGCTCGCACTCCTGGATATCGGCGGTCTCGACGATATCGCCGCCGGCCGAGGCCGTGACCTCGATGCCGTTATCTTCGAGCCAGCGTTCCTCGATCGCGTTGACCTCGTCGATGTAAGGTGTCGCGAGCGCGACGCGGGCGACGCCCAAGCGTGCCAAGGCGCGCAGCACCGCGCCCGAGGTGGTGACCGCCGGCAGGCCCGTGGCCGCGCTGATCTTGGCTTCGAGCTTGGCCTCGTAGCCCTTGCCGCCGACGAAGGACCCCGAGGTGCAACCGAAGGCGATGACGCCCAGGCGGCAAGAGACGAGCGCTGACGCCGCCGCTTCGGCCTCGCCCTCCATGCCTTTGAGCGCCTCCGGCGTCACCTTTTCCAGATAGATCCGGTTGGCGTGGACGGAGAGCCCCTCGGGCTTCATGCGCTGGAACTCCGGCTCCATCACCGTGTTTCCGGTAGGGACCAGAAGCCCGATGCGTCCGCGCCGTCCGTACATCACCCTATCTCCCTATTCGGCGGCCACGCCATCGTGCTTGGGAAGGTCCTCTGCCGTTCCGCCCTTGGCCAGCATGTCCTCGATAACGCCGTCTTCCATGCCGATCTGAAGGGCATCGTTGAAGCGATTGAAGAATCCGCAAAGGGCGGTGCGCAGGGTCAGCTCGACGATCTGCGCCTCGGTGAAGTGCTTCTTCAGCTCCTCGAAGATGCCGTCGCGCATGTACTGCGCCTTGGTCGTCACCTGGACCGCGTAGTCGCGGACCAGGTGGTCGACCTCGTCGAAGCCCTCGACCGTCTCGTCGAGGATGTGGGCCGCCGCGCTTGGCGGTAGCCCTTGCTCGACCAGTCGCGGCGTATGGTGGGCAACGCAATAGGTGCACTCATTGAGCTTGGAAACCACGACCAACGCGATCTCCAGGTAGCGCTTGGGCAGCAGCGCCTCGTCGGCGAGGTCCAGCAGCAGACCCATGATGTGTTTGAGCGCCGGCGGCCGGTGGGCGAAGACCTTCACCTGATTGAGGAAGGGGCCGTACTCCCGGCTGAAACGCTCATAGGTGGGCCGCACCTCGGCCGGCACCTCGCTGATATCCACGTCGCGAACCCGTGCCATGACACATCTCCTTACTGTTTGTCGGCTCAGCTCTTGATGTTCTCGATCAGAACGTCGCTTCCGTCCTTGATCTCCCAAAGATTGAACTCGCGCGACTTGAGCGAGCCGGTGTCGGTGGCGAAATCGACCTCCGAGCTGGCGCCGGAGAAGTTGATCTCCTTGCCCGCGCGCAGCAGTTCGAGACCGTCGAGCACGTTGGTGACCCGCTCCCCACCGGGGTTGGCGACCCGGCGGATGTGCTGCTTCACTTCGGCCACGTCATCGGTGCCGGCACTTTCGACGGCCAGGAGCAGGGCGCTCATCTGGTCGTGACCGGCGGTCCCGAAGGGGTGCTGCACACCACCGGTATCCTCCAGGCTCATGAGGCTCAGATAGCTCCGATAGGCGTCGCTGTCGATCGGCGGCACCGGCAGGCCGTGCAAAATGCCGTTGGCCGCCTCGCCCACCGCGTCCTTGAACTTGGAGCCGGTGGAGATCGAAACCGTGATCACCTGACCCTCGTAGCCGGCGCGGAAGATTTCCTTGTAGACGGCGGTGAAGTCGGTGACGTAGCTGGGGACGAAGATCGCCTCGGGGTCGCCCTCGATCAACTGGCTTACCTCCGAGCGATAGGAGGACTGGCTACCGTTATAGTAGAAGGGCTCCCTCATGACATCGGCGCCACCGGCTTTCACCTGCTCGACGAAAGTGTCGACCATGGATTTGGTAAAATCGTTGTTGAGCGCCATGACCGAATAGCTCTTGAAGCCGCGGCGCAATGCCAGGCTGGCAATCGCGCTGCCCCAGACCGGCGATAGGGCCTGGAAGTTGAACACCAGGCCCTTCTTGTCCTGGATCGGGATGTCGGCCGACGATGAGGTGCACATCTGGATGACGTTCGCCTCCTGGCACAGCGGCATGATGCCAAGTGTCACCGAAGAGGACCAGGTTCCCAGGATGCCGATCACCTTGTTGACGTCGACCAGCTTGCGTGCCGCCCGGATCGCCGTCTCCGGATTGGTCTCGCTGTTGTCCTGATAGAGCGCCACCTCGCGTCCGAGAACGCCGCCCGCCTCGTTGACCAGATCGGTCACTTTCTTGTGAGCCGCGGTAATTTTCGGGCCGAAGGGACCTCCGCCCCCGGTGTTCGGGGTCAGGCTGCCGACGTTGATCGGCTGGGCGCCGAGGGCGAAGCGCGGCACCAATACCGAGCTTGCCGCGGCGGCGGCCGAAGTCTTGAGAAAGGTCCGGCGTTTGATCCGACGGGTCATGTCTGGGTCTCCCTGTAAGTAAGCGTATCCGCCCCTTTCGGCGGCTTCTTTGGTTGATCTGTCCCGAAATCGGCCTCGCATCGGGCGATGCCTTTTCGCCAGACCGGAATGGGTTCTTTCTGCCCGGCCGGCGGGCGCTTCGTTGAACGGCTCCCGGGTCGCAAGGCCGATAGCGATTTTAGGGGCAGTGGCGGGGCTTGACGAGGCTTCGCGTTAGTCGGCGATGCTCTCCAGGTCGATCGGGGTGGCTTTGACCCCGGCGGCGCGAAAGGCCTCGTGCTGATCCGCTTCGGCCGGCGTGCGCTGCATGAACGCCTCGAGCTGATGGCCATCCGGGTCGAGGAAGTAAATGCCGTAGGAGACGCCGTGATCGACCGTTCCGGTGATGGTCACGCCCTTATCGACGAGGCGCCGGCGAAAGGCCTTGAAGCCCTCCAGGTCCTCGTCGAGCTCGAGGGCAATATGGTTGAAATCCTGCTGACCCAGTTGTTGCCCGGGCGGTGCTTGGAACAGAGCCAGATCGTGATCGCGCCACCCGAAGGATAGAAAGATCGCCTGGAAGTGTTCCGAGTCGATCACCCGCTGCATGCCGAGAACCTCGCCATACCAGGCTGCGGAGGCCTCGGGGTCGCTCACGTACAAGACGGCATGGCCGATACCCTTGAAGGTGGTCATGAGGTCCCTATCCTTTCTCAAAGGCCGCTGGTCTCGAAAGTGACCCCGGCTTCGCGCATCGCTGTCATGGAAGCGTCCAGCGAGCCCTCGAGATTGATCGCCCGGCAGGCGTCTTCCAGAACCACCACCTCGAAGCCTTCGCTCGCGGCGTCCTGTGCCGAATAGGCAACGCAGAAGTCGGTCGCCAACCCGCAGAGGTAAAGTCGGGTGAACCCTCGCTCGCGCAGATAGCCGGCAAGGCCGGTCGGTGTGCGGTGATCGTTCTCATAGAAGGCCGAGTAGGAATCGATCTCCTTGTGGAAGCCC
>JBFELD010000210.1:0-5083 GCA_041552375.1 Kiloniellaceae bacterium
GTGAAGATCGAGCGCGTGTTGAGCGGGGGATCTCTGCTCGAGGTGGAAGCCGATGGACGGACCGTGGGGTCCTGGCCGATCCAGCTCATCCCCGATAGCCCCCCGGAGGTCGCGTTCACAGCCCCGCCCCGCAAGTCAGAGCGCTTGAGCCTGCGTCTCGATTTCGAAACCACGGACGATTTCGGGGTCGAGGCCCTATCCGCGCGGATTACGCGGATCGCCGCGTCCGCTGACGAGGCGCCATTGGAGATCGAGATTTTTTTGGCCCAGCAATCGGCGCAAGTGCAAACCGGCAGTAGCTTCCATGACTTGACGGCTCATCCCTGGGCCGGTCTCGCGGTGGAGGTGCAACTGGTCGCGCGCGACGCCCTCGATCAGGAAGGGGTGAGCTCGGCCGCGCGGATGGTTCTGCCGGAACGGTTCTTTGAGCATCCTGTGGCGCGCGCCATCATCGAGTTGAGAAAACAGCTCACCGTCGACCCCGGAACACGCGACGGTGTCGCCAGACGGCTCGAGGAGGTCGCCTCCCTCCCGCAACACTACAGGCACGACACCCTGGTCGCGTTGGCATTGTTCACGGCCGGCCAACGTCTTAGCCACGACCATGGTGAGGGCACGATCGGCGAGGTCCAGGAAATCCTATGGGAGACAGCGCTGAGGATCGAAGAGGGCGAGTTGGGCCTTGCCGAGCGCGATCTGCGCAGCATCCAGGAGGCGCTCATGGAGGCCTTGGCCCAGGGTGCCGATGACGCCGAGATCCAACGCCTTCTCGACGAGCTGCAACAGGCCCTGGACCGCTTCCTGGCGGCCCTGGCCGAGCAAGCGTTGAGCCAGATGCAAGGCGGAGAAATGCCGCCGAACATGGACCCCGAGGGGCGTCTGATCGAAAGCCAGGACCTGAAGGACCTGATCGATCAGGCCCGGCGCTTGGCGCAGAACGGCGCCCGGGAGGCGGCTCTCGAAATGCTGAGCCAACTGCAGAACATACTGGAGAACCTGCGTGCCCGCCCGATGGCCGAGCAAATGTCCGACGATTTCCAAGACGCCCATCGCATGATGGGCCAAATGGAGGACATGCTGGGCCAACAGCAAGACCTCCTGGACCGCAGCTTCCGCCGCTCGGAGCGCCTGCGTCCCGGCGAAGGGGGTGACCCGCAAGCGGCGCAGGACAACCAAGTCGATGCACTCAGCCAAGAGGAACTGCGCCAGCAACTGGGCGAGATGATGCGCCAGCTGGGCGAAATGCTGGGCGACATGCCCCAGGCCTTGGGCCGCGCCGAGCAGGAGATGCGCAGCGCCCGGGACGCCCTCCAGCGCAACGAGCCCGGCCAAGCCGTTCATCCTCAGGCCCGCTCTTTGGATCAACTCCAGCAAGGCATGCAATCCATGGCGGAGAGCTTCCTGCAGATGTTCGACAACCTGCAGGAGCGCGGCAGCGGCAATCTAGCGAACCGCCCCGGCGATGGGTCCGGCCCGGACCCGCTCGGCCGGCAGGAAGGCATGGGCAGTCGCGAGGCCACTAAAGGGGTTGAAATTCCCGACGAGGGAGAGCTGCGGCGCAGTCGCATGATCCTCGACGAGTTGCGCCGGCGCCGCGGCGAGCGCCAGCGTCCACCTCTGGAGTTGGACTATATCGACCGCCTGCTGCGGCAGTTCTAAGGCGACGATTGCGTCCCCGCCATGACCAGCTCGGCCCGGCGACAGATGTTTTCCAGGGAAAAGGGCTTGGTGATCACGTCGCAGATCAGCTCATCCAGGTTGTGGGCGCGCTGACGCTCTGCAGAATAGCCGGTCATCAACAGGATCGGTAAATCCGGGCATTCGCAGGTGACCTTGAGAGCCAACTCGATACCATCGAGTCCCGGCATGACGATATCGGTGATCAAGAGATCGAAGCGCCCTTTTTCCAGCGCTTCCAAGGCTTGAACGCCGTCCTCGACGGCCGTGACGTCGTGCCGGCGCTGCTGTAGTGCTCGGACGACGAAGCTCCTGACGGCCGCGTCATCCTCGGCAACGAGAATATGCCCCACGGAACCAAGGCCTCCTGCCCTTCACCGGGCCCACCGCGGCACCACCACAAGGACGGTAGCGTCCGCAACGCGGGCGTCGTCCTTAACGTTCCATGAAGCTTGCTAAGGAATTGTTAACACTGGCTGGCGAGGCGCGTGATTTTCACTCGCTCGTTCCGCTCGCCGGGTCCGGCGCATCCGTCGAAAACCGAACCGAGATATTGGCCGCTTCAGCCGGCACGTCGCGCGCCACGAACTCGAAACTGGCGCTCTCGCCGGGGCCCAGCTCGCTGGCCGTGGCGGAGAACAGCCAAGATGAGACCTCCGTTCCTTCGGCATCCGTGAGCACCGCCTTCAACAATGGCACCGTGACCACCCTGTGGCTCGTGCTCACCACCTTGCCGGTGACCAGGAGCTCTCGCTTACCATCGACGATTTGCCTCTTGGAGGAGACGTTCTCCATTTGCAAACCTTCACCCGGCGCGAACTGGCCAAGGCCGACCAGCTTGTAAAGCCGTTCGGATTTCGGATAGGCCGCGATGATCTCGCTTTCCCAGCGCAAGGCGGCGGCCGCCGCCCCGCCGATGACAAGCATGAGCAGGATCCAAGCGACCCACGCCCCCGCATGACCCGATCTCGCCTCACGCCGGGTCGGCAGCACGGGCGGCGGTCGGCCGGGAGGCTCGCGGCCGGCCCTCAAAGGCGCGCGCGGCTCCTCCGTCTTTGCTGATGGGGCAGCGATATCCGGCCCTTCAGGCGCGGGCGGCGGCGGCACTTCCTCCACCAGGGGGGCTTGATGCCATTGGTGGGCGCACTTGCCGCAACGCAGCGTGCGTCCGGCGCCCAAAAGCGCCTCGTCGAGCTTGAAACGGGTGCTACAGGCTGGACAGGATATGATCATTCAATAAAACTGCCCCCGGACGGCGATCGCCTTTGCCGACTGTTATGGTTATATGGGCTTGCCAGGACCAAGGCAAGAAGCCAGACAGGACGTTCTCGCGAGGCCAGGGGCGGGTCGATCCCGGCTCGTGTTCCGAATTAGAAGTTTGCATCATTCGTGGCACGCGCCGGACGAACATTGGAGTCGATTAAGGATACGAGCAGCTCTCTTGTGTCTCGTGTGGTTTATGGTTTTGGAGTTCCTTGCCGCGCCAGCCCCAGCAATAAGAGGAACTTCAAAACCACCACACAAGGAAGGAAGTGCCACCAGGTGATTGATTTTGATGAGGTCAGCCTTCGCTACGCCACGGGTCCGGAGATACTGCGCGACGTTACGTTCAAATTCGACCCCGGCTCCTTTCACTTCGTCTTCGGGGCATCGGGCGCCGGCAAGTCGTCTCTGCTCAAGCTCATGTACCTGGGCCGCTCCGCCAGCGCCGGGGCGATCTCTCTCTTCGGCCGCGACGTGCGGTCCCTCACGCGCGACGAACGGGCCCAACTGCGGCGCAAGATCGGGGTCGTCTTTCAGGATTTTCGCCTGCTCGAACATCTGAGCACACTGGAAAACGTGCTGCTGTGCCAAGAGATCGCCGGCCGGGACGCGACACGCTCGCGCGAGGAGGCGGCCGAATTGCTCGCCTGGGTCGGACTGGGCAACCACTTGGATGCCTTCCCCCAAACGCTGTCAGGCGGCCAGCAGCAACGGGTGGCCATCGCCCGCGCCGTTGTCGGACGCCCGCGTCTGCTGATCGCCGACGAGCCCACCGGAAACGTCGACGACACACTGGCGGTCCGGCTCCTTTACCTGTTCGAGGAGCTCAACCGACTGGGAACGACGGTCATCATCGCAACCCACAACAAATCCCTGGTCAGCCGCTTCCAGCATCCGGTGCTGCGCCTGGCCAAGGGATCGGCGCAACTGGAAGGCCCACTCGCGCCCACGCCTCGTGACAAGGAAGCCGTGCAATGACGGCGGCGCGGCGCGGCATCCCTCTCGACTGGGACATCTCGAGCCGAATTCTTCCCTGGCTTCTGGCGATCATGGTCTATCTGATCGCACTGGCCTTGTTCAGCGTGTTGTCGATGAACAGAATTTCGGGGCAATGGGACAGTGCGCTCAGCGCGCACATCACGGTGCAGCTTCCCCCGGCCGAGCTCTCCCTCGACGATCAGCCGGTCGACGTCGAGGCAATCCTGGAGGTCCTGGGGCAAAAGCCGGAGGTTGCCTCCGCCGAGTTGCTGGATAAGGCGGACATCGATCGCCTGATGGAACCCTGGCTGGGAACACCGGAGGCCACATTTTCCCTCCCCTTGCCGAGGCTTATCGCCGTAACGCTGCATCCGGCCGCGCAGCTCGACGTGCACAGGCTCTCGCAGGAGATACGGAACATCTCGATCGACGCGCTGGTGGTCGATCACAAGAAGGGGCTGGAAGGCCTGATCGACCTTGCCGGTTGGATCCGCCTGATCTCCGCCGGCGTCATCATCCTCATCGTAACCTCCGCCGTGCTGATGGCGGTGCTTATCACCAAGATGGGGCTGGCCGCGCATGCGCCGGTCATCGAACTGCTGCACCTCATGGGTGCCGAGGACCGCTACGTGGCCGACCAGTTCCAGCGCCACGCTCTGCGCGTTGGCCTGATGGGCGGGCTTATCGGCCTGGCCTTGTCGCTCGCCACCTTCGCGATCATCGAGCAGATCACCAGCGGTCTCGACCACAGCCTGGTGCCGAACCTGTCTTTTTCGGCACCGCAATGGGCTGTTCTCTTCGCTCTGCCCTTGGCCGCCGCCGGCGTGACGACGCTGACGGTTCGCCTGACGGTGCAGCGCAGCCTCTCCCGCATGCCTTGACCGCACGGCGGGCGGGGGCCACAGGGCGGGCGGGCGCCCGAGAATCGCCGCATCGGCGCCTTGCGTGGACCCATCGCCTGTCCCATTCTGGCCCGATCAGGACGAGATCGAATCGTTTTTGAGGACTGCGATGCGGCGCATCATCATTTCGCTTTTCCTCGCTGCCAGCTTTTGGACCGGCGGCTTGGTGTGGTTCGCCAAACAACTACCCCGCGAACCCGGAGACGCGACATCGCGCACCGACGCCATCGTCGTCCTGACCGGTGGCAGTGGCCGATTGCAAC
>JBFELD010000211.1:0-5048 GCA_041552375.1 Kiloniellaceae bacterium
ACCCGGCCTTCGATCAAGGTCCTCATTCCCGACGAGGCGATGATCCCGAAAAGCGCGATGGCGACACCACCCATCACCGCGCCCGGAATGGAGCCGATGAAAGCGGCCACCGTCCCAACGAAGCCGAGAACCACGGCCAGGACCGCGGCGCCCCCGACGACCCAGACAGAGAAGACGCGGGTGATGGCCAGCACGCCGATATTCTCGCCATAGGTAGTGTTGGGCGGTCCGCCCAAGGCGGCGGCCAGCATGGTCGCCAAGCCGTCGCCCAGCAGCGAGCGATGGAGGCCCGGACGGCGCAGGAAGTTCTTATTCACGACGCGCGACAGCACCACCTGGTCGCCGATGTGCTCGGCGATGGTGACGATGGCCACCGGCACCAGAAGCGGTAGCATGGCCCAGGGGATCGATCCCGTCGCCTCGGTGAGCTGCGTGAAAAAGATCGTGAAGTCCGGCACCCGCAGGATCTCCGCGGCGGTGACCGGCGCGAAGTCGACCATGCCGAAGATCGCCGCCGCGACGTAGCCGCAGGCAATCCCCAAGAGGATCGGGATCACGGTGAAGAAGCCCCTGAGTACGGTGGCGAAGACCAGAACGCAGGCCAGCGTGAAGAGGGCGATCAGGAAATGAGATAGACTGTAGGGAGCGCCGGTTATTTCGGTAGTCGACATGCCAATGGCGACTTTGGCAAGGCCCAGGCCGATCACCATGATCACCGGGCCGACCACGATCGGCGGCAGCAGGTGCATCAGCCAGCCGACGCCGAAGAGGCGGATCAAGATCGCCACCACCAGGTAGACGAGGCCGGCGCAGAAGGCGCCGAACATGGCCCCGGGTACGCCGGCAATCGCCGCAGCGGCGACGATCGGTGCGATGAAGGCGAAGGACGAGCCCAGGTAGGCGGGTATCCGGCCACCGGTGACGATAATGTAGAGCAAGGTGCCAAGACCACTGGTGACCAAGGCAACGGCGGGGCTGAGCCCGGTCAGGATCGGCACCAGGATGGTGGCGCCGAACATGGCGAATAGGTGTTGCAGGCTAAGAATGGCCCAAAGGCCGGGGTTCGGCCGTTCATTGGTATCAAGAACGGCGCTCTGTGCGGCGTCGGACATATGTCCCCTCCCCGAATGCTGAGAACGTGTGGCTGGGCGGCCTCCCCCCCGGAGCTCGCCGCCCCGCCCAACCCACGCCAACTCGGTCTTCGCCGCTCTTGGCGGGCCCGAAGCTAGCATGCGGTGACGAGATTGGAAGGCCATTCAATTTATTGAATGTGCTTACTGAATATTCCGGCATCTTCAGGCTAGCGCATTGCCAGGGTCGGGCGATCGTGGTTGCCTATTCGAGATGGGGGTGGGCTGACCGGGGAACCAAATTCCATGAGCGACGATCAGGAACGCGATCTTGAATACGACGACGATTTCGTCGCCGTCATCGAGGCCATGTGGGGGGAGGGGTTCCTCTCTCCCGGTGGGCCTGCGGAGGTGGCGCGTATCGTCGAAGGCCTTAACCTCGACGGCGCGCGGGTTCTCGATGTGGGCTGCGGCACCGGCGGATGTGATCTTGAGCTCGTCCGCCGCCACGGCGCCGCCGAGGTGCTGGGCATCGACGTGGAGCCACAACTCATCGAGCGCTGTCGCCACCTCGCGGCCGAGAAAGGCCTGACCGAGCGATTGTCATTTGAACTCGTCGAGCCTGGGCCCTTTCCGTTCCCCGATCGGTCTTTCGACGTTGTCTTCAGCAAGGATTCGATGATCCATATTCCGGACAAGCCGACGCTCTATCGCGATGTCCTGCGCGTGCTCAGGCCGGGCGGCATTTTTCTCGCCAGCGACTGGCTGCGCGGCTTTGCCGGTGAGAACTCGCCGACAATGGAGCGTTGGCTCGCGAGTGTTGATCTCAGTTTCGCCATGGCGACGCCGGGGGAGACGCGCCGGGCCCTGGAAGAGGCCGGGTTCGTCGAGGTCGATGTGCGCAATCGCAACGAATGGTTCCGCAAACAATCGCGCCAGGATCTGGCTCAGGTCGAAGGACCGGCCAGCGAGGCCATCCGCAAGGCCTGGGGCGCCGAGGGCCATGAGCGTTATGTGCGGCGCACGCGCCTGCGTATCGAGATCGTCGACAGTGGCGAGCTTTGCCCCTGCCACTTGAGGGGGCGCAAGGCCCAGGCCTGATCGGTCGCCGGCCCTCTTATGGAACCGCTTTACAGTGCGGGGCGTGGTTCCTACACTATCTAAACGATAAGATAATACTTTTCCGATTAGATGGCTGCCACCTTTAAGTGCGGCCGAACAGGGTGGCTGATCAGAGATGTGCGCTCGACAGGCGCTACCGCGCGAGAACGGCGGGCAAGGAACTCGGCTGACGGGCGGCCAACCGTCCGAGGTCTCGGACCGGCCGGAAGGTCCTCGCTTCCAGGGATCGGGACGAGCGGCCCGAAGACTCGCGGCCATGGCCGATCTTTCCGCCGCGGTCGCCCATGATTTCAACAATCTTCTGGCCGCGATTTCGATCAATGCCGAGCTGGTTCGGGACGGACGAGGCACGCCCGAGCAGGCCAGCGCGACCATTCTCAAGGCGGCCAAGCGCGGCCGGGACATCACCCGCCGCCTATTTGCCTTTTCCGGGCAATGGGGGCTCTCGCTGGTGCCCTTGTCGCTGGCTGAGATGTTGAGCTCCTCGCGGGGGTCTATCGCGGAAGCTCTGGGTGCGGATATTGAGCTGTGCCTTCGGTTACCGCCTGCGCATTGGCATGTCCTCGCCGATCCGAAGGCGTTGAGCCAGGTCGTTTTGGAATTGGCGCGGAATGCTCGCGACGCCATGACGGAAGGCGGTCGTTTTACCGTCGAGGTGACGGCGTCGCCCGCGGTCGATCATGAGGGCGCCCGCGATGATGACCCATCGGTCGGCGACTATCTCGTTCTGTGCGTAGGCGATACGGGGTCGGGCATGTCGCCAGAGGTGCTTCAGCGGGCCTGCGAGCCTCTGTTCACGACCAAGGCGGCGAGCCTCAACCCGGGCCTTGGCTTGTCGCTGGTCTATGGCTATGTCGAGCAGACCGGTGGTCACGTCGTGATCGACAGCGTCGTGGGTGAGGGGACCACGGTTCGCCTCTTATTGCCGCGCGCCGGTGATCCCGGCAAGGAGCCCGATGACAGCGAGGAAAGCGAGCATCGTCAGCCGGCCGAAAGTGCCGGTCATTCGGTCCTGGTGGTCGAGGACGACGACGATCTGCGTGCGCTGATCACACAATTCCTGAGCGCCAGCGACTTCGAAGCGGTGGCCGCGAGTGATGGCGAGTCCGCGCTGGCGGCGATGGAGGCGCGCGGCGCGCCGTTCGATCTGGTTCTTTCGGACGTCATCCTCGTCGGCGGCATGAGCGGGCCGGCTTTCGTCGAGGCCGCGGAGGCCCGCGGCTGGCTGACGAAGGTGCTCTATATGTCCGGATATCCCCAGTATATCGAGCGCGGCCAGGCCAACCTGCTCGTGGACGCTGAAATCATCGCCAAGCCCTTCCGCCGCGCCGAGTTGGTCGCCCGAATTCGGGAAATGCTCGAGACCGACAACGGGGCCGATTAACGCCCGCCCGCCCGGCGCTTGGCCGTGCCGCGTTGACGCGCGTCCGCCGAATGGTGGCGAGGGAGAAAAAGCTCCACCGTCGATCCCATGCCGATTTCGCTACGGACCTCGATCTGTCCGCCCAATTGCTTGACCAATCCATAGACCATGCTGAGCCCCAAGCCGGTGCCACGCCCCGGCCCTTTGGTGGTGAAGAAGGGCTCGAAGATGTGGCGCCGGGTGTCCTCGTCCATGCCTTGACCATTGTCCGTGACCGCCAGCCGCACGTAATCGCCGGGAGACAGATCGGGGTCACCGATGCAATCATTGTGGTCGAGCTGAGCGTTTCCCGTTTCGATCGTCAACTTACCGCCGTTGGGCATGGCGTCGCGCGCGTTGAGGACGAGATTCAAAAGGGCCGTGGCGAGTTGTGAGGCATCGGCCTCGCAGCGCCACAAGTCTTCCCCCTCCGACACATCGATGGTGACGTTCTCGCCCAGCGTGCGGCTGAAGATCAGGGTCATGTCCGTCACCAGCCGCCGTAGATCCAGGGCCTGAGGGACGAGAGCCTGGCGGCGCGAAAAGGTGAGCAGTTGCTGGGTCAGCTTGGCGCCGCGCTCGGAGGCGTTGATCGCCCGCATCGCATGGACCTTGGCCGAAGAGTCGCTGCCGAGGCTCTCCATTATCAACTCCAGATTACCCATAATCACGGCGAGCAAGTTGTTGAAATCATGGGCGACACCGCCGGTAAGCTGGCCGATGGCTTCCATTTTCTGGGACTGCAGCAGCTGTTCTTCGGCGTGACGTCGCTCGGTCACGTCGACCATGACGCACTGCACGGCCTCACCGCCCTCCCATTCGACGGCCCGTTCCTCGTTGCGCAGCCAAATGCGCTGTCCATCCTTACGCAGTCCCTGGACTTCGCTTAAGGGCGCCATGTCATCCCGGGCTTGGTCGCGGCGATCGTTCCGCTCGATCTCGGCGCGCTGATCGGGTGGGAACAGCTCGAGCAGCGATTCGAGAGAGAACATTTCCGACGAGCTGTAGCCGAAGATGTTGCAAAATGCCCGGTTGACGAAGAGCGGCATGAAGTTTCGGTGGATCACGACGCCTTGGATAGACCCCTCGATCAGGTTGCGAAATCGTCGCTCGCTGGCCCGCAAGGTCTCTTCCGCGTGCATCGTCAATTCAGTGATGTCGACGCCGGCCGAGACCACGTACTCGACCCGTCCGTGTTCATCGAGCAGCGGCACCTTCGAGACCAACATGTTGACGGTCCGGTCACCGCTTGGCAGGTCATAGCGGAAGAAAGGCAAAGGCTTGCGGCTTTCGATTACCTTCTTGTCGGCTTGGATCATGATGGCCGCCAGGTCGCTGGACATGACGTCGTGCAGGCGCCGTCCTTCGACCCGCATGTCAGCGATGCCGTGGCGCCGATTATAGGACTGGTTCGCAAGGACGAACCGGCCCTCGACATCCTTGATGCTGATGCC